>NZ_JAOPXV010000210.1 GCF_025964975.1 Nocardioides sp. | reverse complement strand
ACACGCATTCCGCACCCCAACCGAAACGCTTGAGAAACTACTCATCGAAACCACAAAACACCCCGGTGTTGCGTGACTGTCTGGAATCCGCCGGCGCAGAATGTGGCCTGCTCAACACCGGGCCGCTCAGTCCTCCGTACGCCGCTTGAGGTAGCGCTCGAACTCCCGGGCAATGGCCTCGCCACTCGCCTCGGGCAGGTCTGCGGTGTCGCGCGACTCCTCCAGCGAGCGGATGTACTCGGCGACGTCCTCGTCCTCCTCGGCGAGCTCGTCGACGCCGCGCTCCCAGGCGCGCGCGTCGTCCGGCAGCTCTCCGAGGGGGATCGAGCAGTCGAGCAGGTCCTCCAGCTGGCCGACGAGGGCCAGCGTCGCCTTCGGGCAGGGCGGCTGCGCGACGTAGTGGGGGACCGCCGCCCAGTAGGAGACCGCCGGGATGTCGAGCTGCACGCACGCGTCCTGGAAGACGCCGACGATCCCGGTGGGTCCTTCGTAGGTCGACTGCTCGAGCTTGAGTCGGTCGACGAGCTCCGGCTCGGTCGCGGAGCCGGTGACGGGGATCGGCCGGGTGTGGGGTGAGTCGGCCAGCAGCGCCCCCAGGGTGATGACGAGCTGGCTGCCCAGGTCGTCGCACGCCGCGAGCAGCTCGGCGCAGAACTGCCGCCACCGCATGTTGGGCTCGATGCCGCGGATGAGGATCACGTCGCGATCCATGTCGGGAGGTGACGCGACGGCGATGCGGGTCGTCGGCCAGGTGAGGCGCCGGTAGCCGAACTCGTCCGAGGCGACCACGGGGCGGTTGACCTGGAAGTCGTAGAACTCCTCCGGGTCGATCGCGCCGACCACCCGGGCCTGCCACACCTCCATGAGGTGGTCGACCACTCCCGAGGCGGCGTCGGCGGCATCGTTCCAGCCCTCGAATGCCGCAATGACCACCGGGGAGGAGAGCTGCTGGACGTCGTCGAACTCGATCACTCATCCACCCTAGGACCCGCACCCACCTCCGCGACGATTTCGCGGTCCTTCTGGCGCGGTGAAACCATCGTGGCCTGCGTCCAGCACGTGGAAACGCCGTCCGCAGTGTGGACGGCACTCCGTAGGCTGGGCACCCCGAGAGGAGCCCGAGACCCTGTGACTGCCACGCCCTCGACCCCCGTCGACGCGTCCGGCGCGCCGCACCACCGCCCGGACGCCACCGAGACGCTGTACCGCCTGCTCGGCGAACGGATCATGGTGCTCGACGGAGCCATGGGCACGGCCATCCAGCGCGACCGACCGGACGAGTCCGGCTATCGCGGTGAGCGGTTCAAGGACTGGCCGAGCGACGTCCAGGGCAACAACGACCTCCTGACGCTGACTCAGCCCGAGATCGTCGCCGGCATTCACCGCGAATACCTCGAGGCCGGCGCTGACATCCTCGAGACCAACACCTTCAACGCCAACTCCATCTCACTGTCCGACTACGGTATGGAGGAGCTCGCCTACGAGCTCAACTACGAGTCCGCCCGACTCGCGCGCCGCGAGTGTGACGCTGTCACCGCGGAGCGGCCCGACCGGCCCCGGTTCGTCGCGGGGGCCCTCGGTCCCACGACCCGCACCGCGTCGATCTCTCCCGACGTCAACGACCCTGCCGCCCGCAACGTCTCCTACGACCAGCTCGTCGAGGCCTACATGGAGGCGGGCCGCGGCCTGCTCGATGGCGGCGCCGACCTGCTGATGATCGAGACGATCTTCGACACCCTCAACGCCAAGGCGGCCATCTTCGCCGTCGAGACCCTCTTCGAGGACTACGGCCGTCGCTGGCCGGTGATCATCTCCGGCACCATCACCGACGCGTCCGGCCGCACGTTGTCCGGTCAGGTGACCGAGGCGTTCTGGAACTCCGTACGCCACGCGAAGCCGCTCGCCGTGGGCCTCAACTGCGCTCTCGGCGCCAAGGAGATGCGGCCCTACATCGAGGAGATGAGCCGCATCGCCGAGACGTTCGTGTCGTGCTACCCCAACGCGGGCCTGCCGAATGCCTTCGGCGAGTACGACGAGGCGCCGGCCGAGACCGCCGCCATCCTCGGCGAGTTCGCCGGTGCCGGCTTCGTCAACCTCGTGGGCGGCTGCTGCGGCACCACCCCGGCCCACATCGCGGAGATCGCGCGGGCCGTGGAGGGGCAACCACGACGGGAGGTCCCCGAGGTCCCGGTCGCAATGCGTCTCGCCGGGCTGGAGCCCTTCACGATCGACGAGGACAGCCTCTTCGTCAACGTCGGCGAGCGCACCAACATCACGGGCTCGGCCAAGTTCCGCAACCTGATCAAGGCGGGCGACTACGACACGGCGCTGAGCGTGGCCCTGCAACAGGTCGAGAACGGCGCCCAGGTCATCGACGTCAACATGGACGAGGGCATGATCGACGGCGTCGCGGCCATGGACCGCTTCCTGAAGCTCATCGCCAGCGAACCCGACATCAGCCGCGTCCCGGTGATGGTCGACTCTTCCAAGTTCGAGATCATCGAGGCCGGCCTCAAGTGCGTCCAGGGGAAGGCGATCGTCAACTCCATCTCCATGAAGGAGGGCGAGGACACCTTCCGACAGCACGCGCGTCTGTGCCGCAAGTACGGCGCCGCGGTGGTCGTGATGGCGTTCGACGAGGAGGGGCAGGCCGCGGACCTCGATAGCCGCAAGCGCATCTGCCAGCGCGCCTACAAGATCCTCGTCGAGGAGGTCGGGTTCCCTGCTGAGGACATCATCTTCGACCCCAATGTGTTCGCCGTGGCGACGGGCATCGAGGAGCACGCCAACTACGGCGTCGACTTCATCGAGGCAGCTCGCTGGATCACCGAGAACCTCCCCGGCGCCCAGGTCTCCGGCGGCATCTCCAACGTCTCGTTCTCGTTCCGCGGCAACAACGCCGTCCGTGAGGCCATCCACGCCGTCTTCCTCTACTACGGCATCCAGGCCGGCCTCTCGATGGGCATCGTGAACGCCGGCGCCCTAGTGACGTACGACAGCATCGACCCCGAGCTCCGCGAGGCGATCGAAGACGTGATCCTCAACCGTCTGTCCGACCCGATGGCCGCGACCGAGCGCCTCCTCGAGATCGCCGAGAAGTACCGCCAGACCGATGCCGTCGAGGAGAAGGCCGCCGCCGAGTGGCGCTCGCTGCCGATCCGCGAGCGGATCACGCACGCCCTGGTCAAGGGCATCGACGCGCACGTCACCGAGGACACCGAGGAGCTGCGCGCCGAGATCTCCGTCGCCGGCGGTCGCCCGATCGAGGTGATCGAGGGGCCGTTGATGGATGGCATGAACGTCGTCGGCGACCTCTTCGGTGCCGGCAAGATGTTCCTCCCCCAGGTGGTCAAGAGCGCCCGCGTGATGAAGAAGGCCGTGGCCTACCTCCTGCCCTTCATCGAGGCAGAAAAACTGGCGTCGGGCGACCCTGATTCTGCAGAGACGAAGAACGGCACCATCGTGATGGCCACGGTGAAGGGCGACGTCCACGACATCGGCAAGAACATCGTCGGGGTCGTGCTGCAGTGCAACAACTACGAGGTCATCGACCTCGGCGTGATGGTGCCCGCCCAGAAGATCCTCGACGCCGCCAAGGAGCACGACGCAGACATCATCGGCCTCTCCGGTCTGATCACCCCCTCGCTCGACGAGATGGTGCACTTCGCCGCCGAGATGCAGCGCACCGGCCTGACCATTCCGCTGATGATCGGTGGCGCGACGACCTCGCGCGCCCACACGGCGGTCAAGGTCGACAAGAAGTACGACGGCCCGGTCATCTGGGTCAAGGACGCCTCGCGGTCGGTGCCGACGGCAGCTGCGCTCCTCAGCGACGACCTGCGGCCGAAGCTGATGGCGGACGTCAAGACCGACTACGACTCGTTGCGTGAGCGGCACGCGGGCAAGAACGACCGGCCGATGCTGTCCCTCGAGGCGGCCCGGGCCAACCGGACGCCGATCGAATGGGACGGCTACACCCCGCCCGTGCCCAGGTCACCCGGAGTGCAGATCTTCGAGGACTACGACATCGCCGAGCTGCGCGACTACATCGACTGGCAGCCGTTCTTCAACGCCTGGGAGATGAAGGGCAAGTTCCCCGACATCCTGAACAGCCCGACGGCGGGGGAGACCGCGCGCAAGCTCTACGACGACGCGCAGGTCATGCTCGACCGCATCATCGAGGAGAAGTGGCTCACCGCCAACGGCGTGATCGGGTTCTTCCCGGCTGCGGCGTACGGCGACGACACGCTCGTCTACACCGACGAGTCGCGCACCGAGGTGCTGACGACCCTGCACCACCTCCGGCAGCAGGGGCAGCACCGCGACGGCATCCCCAACCGCTCCCTCGGCGACTTCATCGCACCCGCGGACACCGGGCTGGAGGACTACGTGGGCGGCTTCGCCGTCACGGCCGGCCTGGGCAGCACCGACAAGATCCTGGAGTTCAAGCAGGACCTCGACGACTACTCGGCGATCCTGCTGGAGTCGCTGGCCGATCGGCTGGCCGAGGCCTTCGCCGAGCGGATGCACCAGCGGGTCCGCACGGAGTTCTGGGGCCACCAGCCCGACGAGGACCTGGACCACGAGGCGCTGATCCGGGAGAAGTACGTCGGGATCAGGCCGGCTCCGGGCTACCCGGCCTGCCCGGAGCACACCGAGAAGGCGACCTTGTGGGAGCTCCTCGGCGTGGACAGGATCGGCATCGAGCTCACCGAGTCGATGGCGATGTGGCCGGGAGCGTCGGTGCGCGGGTGTTACTTCTCTCACCCGCAGTCGCAGTACTTCGTCGTGGGCCGCCTCGGCCGCGACCAGGTCGCCGACTACGCCGAGCGCAAGGGCTGGGACCTGGCCACGGCGGAGCGCTGGTTGTCCCCCAACCTGGGCTACGACCCGGAGGACTGAGTTCGGCCCGGCCCCTACAGCTCGTCGCCGGTCGGGTCGGGCGCGGTCAGGTCGTCGAGCCGTGCCCCGCCGATCGGCTCGCGCCGCCAGGACACGATCACCCATCCGTCCTCGGGGTTGCCGTCCAGGGTGACGCACCCGGTGTTGTGCAGGCCCTCGTGGACCGGCGGGTGCTCGCCCGTCGCCCGGTGCGTGACCCACGTCCGGATGGCGGCTCCGTGGCTGACGACGAGCGCTGCAGCAGGAGTGCCGGCACAGACCTCGGCGATCGCTTCGTCGTACCGCCTGAGGAACGCCGTGCCGGTCTCTCCGCCGGGCATCTCACGGTCGAGGTCGCCGTCGAGCCAGGCTCCGATCGTCGACAGGAATCCGTGGACCGAGACCTCGTCGCTGCACATCTCGAACGCACCGGCGGAGATCTCGCGCAGTCCGTCGTGCACGGTGGGCGTCAGGCCCGACGCGTCAGCCAGCGGGCGTGCTGTCTGGCTCGTACGCGTCAGGGTCGAGACCGCGATCGCGTCGATGCCTGCTCCGTCGAGCTCCCTCGCGGCCGCCTGAGCCTGCTGCCGGCCGAGATCGGTGAGCTCCAGACCGGGGTGCGCGGTGTCCAGGGCGCCCGAGACGTTGGCATGGGTCTGACCGTGGCGGAGCAGGAACAAGCGCATGGCCGAAGCCTAGGACGCTTGCACCCAGCCACGCGCGGTCGTACCTAGGGTCGTTCCGGCGGGCGGTAGCCCGGGCGGCCGCTGGTGCCCACCGCCCGCAGGGCCGCCTCGCCCATCGCCCTGCCCGCCCTGGCGATCCCGGACGGTGGCTCGCCCGTCATCGCTGGCGGCAAGACCACCACCCGCCGCCGATGCCCATGCCCGACACGAACCGGCACACCAGGAAGACCCACATCGTGGGGGCCAGTCCGGACGCCGCCGCCCCGAGCAGGTACACCACAAGGGTCAGGGTGAAAATCTTCTTGCGGCCCCATGTGTCACTCAGCCGGCCGAAGATCAGCGCGCCTGCCACCTCGCCGAGCAGGTGGACCGTCCCCGCCAGGCCGACGTCCCCGGCGTCCATGCCGAGCGTCCTCTCGAAGCCACCGGCGGCCACGATCTGGATCTCGAGGTCGTCGAGGATCCAAGCCGTGCCGAGGCCGACGATGACCATCCAGTGGAAGCGAGTCCACGGCATGTCGTGCATGCGTGCCGGGATCAGGGTCTGGATCGGCTTGTCCTGATCGAGTTGCCACGGAGCTCATGGTCGTCCTCCGCTGCTGTGCGACCAGCCCGGATCCGGACCGCCGAGTGCGGTGACTCCCCTAGCACTCGTTCACCGAGCGCACGATGAGCTGCATCCTCTTCCCAGCCCTAGGGGTGTCCCCGCCACTGACGTGCCGGCGCGCGGTGCAGCCGCCGTTCAAGGCGCTCGTCGCCCGGCAGCGGGAGCTCGTCCGCGGGGCAGCACAGGTAGGGCCGCGGATGTGTCTCTCGCTGCGCCCTCGCGCCGTCGGGGGGGGCGAAGCTGCCTGTATGTTCCCGTCATGACTCGTCATCGGAGGGTGTCGATCGCCGTCACGACGCACAGGGAGATCCGATGACCGCGATCCGCCGACCGCGCGGGGTCGCAGCCAGCGCCGTGGAGCGGGTGCGGCCCGGCAGCAGCCTTCCTCGTGAAGCAGTGGAGCTCCTCCAGAACGACGCCTTCGAGCAGGAGCTGGCCGAGGTGGCCCGTGAGCATGGCACCGACGTCCGAGCTGCCCGGACCGAGGCGAGGTCCTACCTCGCGGAGATGGCCGCCTGGCACGGGGATCGGATGACCGAGCAGTGGGCCAAGCTCGGCGCATGGTTCATGCGCGCCTACGACATCGTGGTCGACGAGGAGCAGATCCAGCGGCTCCGCAAGCTCGACAGCCAGCACAGTCTCGGCATCGCCTTCAGCCACCGTTCCTACCTGGACGGTATGGCGATCCCCAACGTCCTGCGCGCCCGCCGGTTCAGTCCCACGTTCACCTTCGGCGGTGCGAATCTCAACCTTCCGGTGCTCGGGGCGGTCGCCAGCCGGACCGGGGTCATCTTCATCCGCCGCTCGACCACCGATCTTCCGGTCTACCGGCTCACCCTGCGCTGCTACATCCGGCAGCTGGTGGCCAACCGCCGCAACGTCGCGTGGTCGATCGAGGGTGGTCGCACGCGCACCGGGAAGCTCCGCCCGCCCGTCCACGGGATCTTGAAGTACCTCGTCGACGCGGTGGAGGGCCCCGGCTCACCCGATGCGCAGGTGGTGCCGATCTCCATCGTCTACGACCAGCTCCACGAGGTCACGGGCATGACCGCCGAGGCGCGCGGCGCCCGGAAGCGACCTGAGGACCTGCGGTTCGTAGTGCGCTTCGCGCGACTCCAGCGCACTCGCATGGGCCGCGCCTACCTCACGGTCGGGGAGCCGTTCTCCCTTCGGCAACGCCTCGAAGAACTCCACGACGACGGGTTGTCGTCGCACCAGGCGATCGAGCGGATCGCCCTCGACATCTCCCACCGCCTCAACCGCGCCACGCCGGTGACCGTGACGGCGATCGTGTCCCTGGCCCTGCTCGGCGCCGACCGGGCGCTCACCCTCGACGGGGTCCTCGAGACCGTCGAGCCACTCGCCGTGTACGTCGGCGACCGCGACTGGCCGGTGGCCGGGGGTGCCAACCTCCAGGACCGGGCCACCGTCCGGCGTGCCCTGCAGGAGCTGTCCACTACCGGGGTGCTCCGGCAGTACGAAGGCGGCACCGAACCGGTGTGGAGCATCCGGGAGGGTCAGCACCTGGTGGCTGCCTTCTATCGCAACACCGTGATCCACATCCTCGTCGACCGGGCGATCGGGGAGCTGGCGCTGCTCACCATTGCCGAGCTCCGCCCGGACGCCGCCCTGCCTGCGGGCGGCGCGGTCGAGGTCGGATGGGACGAGGCAAAGCGGATCCGCGACCTGATGAAGTTCGAGTTCTTCTTCCCCGGGCGCGTGCAGTTCGAGCAGGACCTCCGCACCGAGCTGCGCATCCTCGCGGGCGAGGACCTCGTCGACCTCACCTCGGAGCGGGCCGGTGAGCTCCTGGGCCAGGCGCGACCACATCTGGCCCACCTCGTGCTCCGTCCCTTCCTGGACGCCTACCTCGTGGTGGCCGACCGGCTCGTCGAACAGGGGGACGCCCAGGTCGACGACGATGCCTTGCTTGCCGACGCCCTCGCAGTGGGCCAGCAGTGGCAGCTCCAGCGCAAGGTCGAGTCGGCCGAGTCGGTCTCCCTCGAGCTCTACCGCACCGCGCTGGCGCTCGCCCGGCACCGAGGCCTGCTCGCCGAAGGGCCGGAGCTCGCCACGCGGCGAGAGGCGTTCCTCGCCGAGATCCAGGACTCGCTGCGGCGGCTGGACGTGATCTCCGCCCTGGCCGCGTCGGGCCACCCCGACCTCAGGGCCGCCACCGTCAACGATGTCGTGGATGCGGTGAAGTGACGGACCTCCAAGGCTAGGGTGGCGTGATGCACCCGCTCCGGTGGTTGCCTGATCGTGCAGACGTCGACCGAGAGTTGACCGACAAGGGCCCATCGGGGCCGGCCACTTGAGACCACTTGGGAGCGGGATGACATCGACGTCCTCGCGGGACATCTACTTCAGCTTCTTCATGTTCACCGCCGACCTGCGCCCCGACGACGATGCCTACAGCAGGATCCTGGTCGAGCACTGCCGGGCGCTCAAGGAGATGGGCTACACCGGCTTCGACGTGCACATCGCGTCGCAACCGGTCGGTGGCGATCACGCGCAGGACGTCGCGAGCTACGTCGAGCTGAAGAGACGGTTCGACGAGGCCGGCGTAGGCGACGTCCCGTTCACGACCAACGTGGGGACCACTCAGCGGTTCGACATCACCTCGCCCTACCAGGAGCAGCGCGCGCAGGCACTCGACTACCTCAAGTCGCGGGTCGACATCACCGCTGTCCTCGGTGGCGACGCCGCCCTCATGTCGGGCCCGTTCCTCTACCCCTACGGGGCCTTCCCGGTCACTGACGACGGCGAGCCGATCTGGAGTGATGCGCTGCAGGACTGGATGGCGCAGCGTTATCCGATGGCGCGGTCCAGCTTCGCTGAGCTGGTCGAGTATGCCGCGGCGAAGAACGTCACGCTCGCGATCGAGCCGGTCAAGAGCTGGGAGACCCCGGGGCCCAACATGGTCTCGGAGGTGCTGGACTTCCTCGACGGCTTCGAGAGCGGATCGGCCGGCGTGGCCCTCGACACCGCCCAGGTGCTCATGGAGAGCGAGGGCCCCGAGAGCTTCCGACGCAACGTCGCCCGTGCCTCCTCGCAGGACCGGCTGCACTCCGTGCACGTCTCGGCGCCCGACCGGGGCGCCGTGGCGGACAGCTGGATCCCGTGGGACCTCATGCTGCGCGAGCTCGAACCAGTCTTCCGCGGGCCGTACCTCGTGGAGGTCTTCAACGCGGTCCCGCCGTTCGTCGATTCCATGCGCATGTCCCGCCGCCGGTTCTGGCGGCCGGGGGAGGACGAGCCGACGGACGCAAGCAGCGCCTATGACGTGGCTGCGAGCGCGTTGTCCACCCTGCGGGAACACCTCGCCGCGGTCTCCCCTCAACCGTGACTGTCCCCCCCCGCAACGTCGGAGGTCCATCCGTGCCCCACCCGCTGTCGGAACCCACCATCATCGTGACAAGACGTTCGGCTGACGTTCGCATCCACACGTTCGTCGCGTCGTTCCTGGACAACAACATCGCCAACGCGACGCACATCATCGAGGGCCCGACCAAGCTGGTCCTGGTCGACGCGCAGTTCTTGGCGCCGTACGCCCGACGCTTCCGCGAGTATGCCGACGGTCTCGGCAAGCCGATCGACAGGCTGTATCTCTCGCACCGCCACCCGGACCACTGGTTCGGCCTGGCAACCGCCTTCCGCGACGTGCCCGTCTTCGCCCTGGCCGAGACGGTCGACTTCCTCCGCGAGCACGGCTCGGACTCGGTGGCCGACCACTCGAAGATGGGCGAGAACGCCCCGCCTGCGGACGTCGTCGTGCCCGAGGGGATCGTCGGGCCGGGGGAGGAGACCATCGACGGGATCCGCTACGTCTTCGACGTGATCACCGACACCGAGATCGACTACCACCTCGCGATCAAGCTCCCCGACCTGGGCGTGTGCGTCGCGCAGGACCTGATCTACAGCGGTACCCACCTCTATCTGAGCTCGGACATGCAGCACTGGATCGAGGTCCTGGGCGATCTCTTGACCGAGGACCACGACCTGTTCCTCGCCGGTCACGGCCTGCCTGCGGACAAGAACGAGGTGGCACGCAACATCGAGTACCTGGCCGCAGCCGCTGCCGCAGTCGCGGACGGCATGACCGGTGCTGACTTCAAGAACTTCATGCTCGCGCGCTATCCCGAACGCCGGTGTCCCGGAATCTTCGACATCTACCTCCCGCGCCTGTTCGGCGGCGCGGCGAGCTACTGATGCCCTGCTGATGCCCTGCCCACCATCGATGGAGGTACGTCGCCATGAGTGATCCCTACACAGTCGGGCAGTACCTCGTCGACCGGCTGCAGCAGGTGGGGCTGGGCCATCTCTTCTCCCTTGCCGGCGACTACTCCATCCGGTGGGTGAACGGGTACGTCGCTCCGAGCCAGATCACCGTCATCGAAGAGGTCAACGAGCTCAATGCCGGGTATGCCGCCGACGGCTATGCCCGCCTCAAGGGGATCGGGGCGCTCTGCGTCACCTACTCGGCGGGAGCGCTGAGCGCGGTGAACGCCATCGCCGGGGCGTACGCCGAGAGAGTGCCCCTCGTCCTGATCAACGGCACCCCGGACATCAAGAAGACCCTGGCGTTCGAGCAGACCGGTTTCAGCGCGCACCACTTCATCAGTGGGCGTGAGACCGACATGCAGGCCTTCGAGCACCTGACCGCCGCTGCGGTGCGCATCGACAATCCCGACATGGCCGGCATGTTGATCGACTATGCGCTCACGCAATGCCTCACGGAACGGCGTCCGGTCTACCTCGAGCTGCTTCAGGACATGGTCGACCTGGAGTGCGAACCCCCGGTCGGAGAGCTCGGGCCGGCAAGGACGATGTCCGACGATGCCAACCTCGCGGACTCCGTCGAGACGATCAGGGCGATGCTCGAGAAGGCTGACAACCCGCTCATCTGGGTGGGCATCGAGGTCGACCGCTTCGGTCTGCACGAACAGGCCGCGACACTCGTGCGACAGCTGAACCTCCCGTATGTCACGGAGCTCTTGAGCAAGTCGGTCCTGGCCGAGGACGATCCCCAGTTCGCCGGTGTCTTCGACGGGCAGGCGTCCTCCGCAGATGTCCAAAGCCTGGTGGAGGGGGCCGACTTCGTCCTGGCGCTGGGCGTCTGGCTGACAGATCTGAACTCGTTGGGCTGGAACCCGACCTTCGACACGACGGCCTTCGTCTCGTTCGACACTGTCAAGTACGGCACCTACTTCCGAGCCCAGGTCGCGTTGTCCCACACCATCGACGCCCTGATCGCCACTGGCCTCACCCGGGACGCCGCGCCTCTCCCGGCCCAGACGTCACCGGCCGCCGCGTCGGTGGATCCTGCTGCCGCGATCACCTATTCCGGGTTCTACGACTTCATCCCGCGCTACGTCGACGAGGACACGATCGTCGGCAGCGACGCAAGCCTGAACTACTTCGGAAGCCTCCTGTTGAGGGTCCCCGCCGCCGGCGGGTTCTTCGCGCAGCCGTCGTACTCCTCGATCGGCTACATCGGGCCGGCGGCGACGGGAGTCTGCCTGGCCAAGCGGGCGGAACAGCGGGTGATGGTCTTCGCGGGTGACGGCGGCTTCCAGATGAGCGCCCAGTGCCTGTCGACGCAGACGCGCTTCGGCCTCGCCCCGATCATCTTCGTCATCGACAACGGGGTCTACGGCGTCGAGCAGTGGCTGGCCGACCCGACTGTCTTCCGCAACGACCAGCCCTTCTACGAGTCCTGCCGCCTGCATCGGTGGGAGTACAGCAAGCTGGCCGCGGTCTTCGGCTGCCAGGGCTGGAAGGTCGAGACCTACGAGGAGCTCGACGACGCCGTACGGGGGGCGCTGGCCCACACGAGCACCCCGTCCATCATCCAGGTCGTCATCGATGAGAAGTCCATTCCACTCAATGCCGAGTGGAAGAAGACATAGGCTCGAACTCACGACCTCGTCGCCGCGACGAACGTCGGACGATGACACGCAAGCGAGAGGTGGCCATGGACGACTCGCGGCCGGTGGGGGACGAGCTCATCGACGGGCAGTTCAGGCCAGAGCGGATGAATGCTCTGGCGGACGGCATCTTCGCGGTCGTGCTCACGCTCCTCGTGCTGGAGCTGAAGCTCCCGGAGACCGACGAGTCCATCCTCACGCTGATCCGCGACGACGTGCGGGTCTTCGTCGCGTGGCTGATCAGCTTCCTGGTGCTCGCCCGGTTCTGGCTCGTTCACCACGCCGTGACGGCGCGCCTGCAGGTGTGCCGGATCGGGACCCTCGTCCTGAACTTCGGCGTGCTGGGAACCGTGTCGCTGCTGCCCTTCTCGGCCGACCTCCTCGGGACAGAGCGGGTCTCCGAGCCCTGGTCCACCATCGTGTTCGCCGTCAACGTCGGACTGATCTCGCTCAGCCTGGGCCTGCTTGCCCGGCACGCGCTGCGCGAGCGGGGCCCGCTCCACTCCGCCCAGTCCCGGACGGTACTGAGCGGCCACCGGTCGCACCACCTCTACGTCCTGCCCGCGGTCGCGCTGGCCTCGGCGCTGCTGGCCTTCGTCCACCCGTACGTCGCGGTCGGCCTCCTCGTGGCGGAGTTCCTCGTCGCTGCTGCGTGGGGTGGCTGGCGTGTCCGGGCCCCGTCGCATCTCGTCCGCAACCCGGCCCCACCCGCCCTGGAAGGATCTCCATGACGCTCGGGGTCGGCACGCGCGCCGACCCGTTCACGCCACGACCGGCCGACCGGTCGACCACCCCCCATCGAAAGGCACCCATGTTCGCCTCTGGAACCGTTCGCCTCGCCGCTGTGCCCAACGCCTGGGTCAACGACGACCTCCCGGAGCTCGGAGCCGGCACGTCCTTCGAGCAGATCATCAGTGAGATGGCGCTGGCGGGCTACGAGGGCACCGAGCTGGGCAGCACCTATCCCACTGACGCAGGGACTCTCAAGGCCGCCCTCGACGTCCGGGGGTTGGTGCCGTCAGGAGGCTGGGTGTCCACCTGGTTCGCCTCGAAGGGAGGGGCGTACGAGCAGACCCTGCAGACGTTCCGCGACCAGATCCCCTTCTTCAACGCGATCGGCCTGCAGGACGTGTACGTCGCCGAGGTGACCGGAGCGGTCCACCAGCAGCCCGTCCCCGCGCTGGCCAACCGGCCGGTCTTCGACGACGCCCAGTGGGACGACATGATCCGCGGACTGGGCGAGATGGGACGGATCGCCGTAGACCACGGCCTGCGCATCAACTACCACCACCACACAGGCACGGGCGTGCAGTCGTCCGATGACATCGACCGCCTGATGGCCGGAACGGTGGCCGGCGAGACCTGGCTGCTCCTGGACACGGCCCACCTGCTGGTCGGGGGAGGTGACCCGATCGAGCTCCTGGCTCGACATGAGGGACGCATCGGTCACGTCCATCTCAAGAACCTCCGCCAGCCCGTGCTGGACCGGATGCATCAGGAGGCGTTGAGCTTCTGGGACGCGCTGCGCCAGGGCATCTTCACCGTCCCCGGCGACACCGAGGGCTGCATCGACTTCGCCCCGCTGCTGCAGAAGCTCGCCGACGACGGTTGGGCAGGATGGCTGGTGGTGGAGGCCGAGCAGGACCCCGCCGTCGCGCACCCGCTGGAGGCGTTCCGGCTGGCGCGCCGCCACATCGCCGACCTGACCGGGCTCTGACGTGGCCACGGCCGAGAACGACCGGCTGATCGCGACCAACGCCGACGGGGTCCCGTGGCGCCGGTGGGGGCCCTACCTCTCCGACCGGCAGTGGGGCACAGTGCGCGAGGACACCTCGCCGGGCGGGGACGCCTGGGACTCCTTCCCGCATGATCACGCGCGATCGCGGGCCTACGCCTGGGGTGAGGACGGCCTGCTCGGGATCAGCGACGACACCCAGCGGCTGTGCTTCTCCCTGGCGGTGTGGAACGAGGCTGACCCCATCATCAAGGAGCGGCTCTTCGGCCTCACCAACAGCGAGGGCAACCACGGCGAGGACGTCAAGGAGTACTACTTCTACCAGGACTCGACCCCGACGCACTCGTACATGCGTGGGCTCTACAAGTACCCCCAGGCGGCCTACCCGTACGACGACCTGCTGCGCACCAACGCCGGACGTGACAAGCAGGCCCCCGAGTACGAGCTCGTCGACACCGGGATCTTCTCCGAGCACCGCTACTTCGACGTCGAGGTCGTCTATGCCAAGGCGGGTCCCGACGACGTCGTGATCACGATCACCGCCACCAACCGCGGACCCGACCCGGCGGTCCTCCACCTGTTGCCGACCGTGTGGCTGCGCAACACGTGGGGCGGCGACCCCGAGGCGCCGCGGCCGCGGCTGAGCGCCGACGCCCACGCGCGACGCATCGCAGTGGACTGTCCAGAGCTGGGGGACTACCTGCTTGCCTGGGAGGACGACGTCGACGTCCTGGTGACCGAGAACGAGACCAACTGGGCCAGGATCGCCGGCGGCACGAACGCAACGGCCTACGTCAAGGACGGCATCAACGACGCGGTCGTCTCGGGCCGGTCGGACTCGGTGAACCCCGACCCGACAGGGACCAAGATCGCGCTCCGTAGGCGCGACGTCATCGATGCCGGCTCGTCGGTGACCATGCGTCTGCGTCTGTCGAACGCGATGCCGCAGGCGCCGCTCGGCGAGGACACCGACCGGTTGGTCAAGAAGCGCCGTGCCGAGGCCGACGACTTCTATGCCTCCATCACCCCGCCCTCGGTCAGCGCGGACGCCGCGTTGGTCATGCGGCAGGCTCTCGCCGGGATGCTCTGGTCGAAGCAGTTCTACTGCTACGACCTCGATCGGTGGCTCAGCGAGCGTGACGTGCACCCGTTGCGCGACGAAGCCGGCCTCGACCACCGCAACGCCCGCTGGTTCCACATGGTCTGCGGCGACATCATCTCCATGCCCGACTGCTGGGAGTATCCCTGGTTCGCCGCGTGGGACCTCGCGTTCCACACCATGACGCTGGCGATGGTCGACACCGCCTTCGCCCGCGACCAGCTCCAGCTCCTGCTGGGTGAGCGCTACCTCCACCCGTCGGGCCAGATCCCGGCATACGAATGGAACTTCTCCGACGTCAATCCACCCGTGCATGCACTGGCCACCCTCTTCAGCCACGTGGAAGCAGCAGGAGACGGCAGCGGCGACGACCATGACTTCCTGGCCGACATGTTCGGCAAGCTGGTCCTCAACTTCACCTGGTGGGTCAACCGGAAGGACGTCAACGGCGCCAACGCGTTCGAGGGCGGGTTCCTGGGCCTGGACAACATTGCCGTGTTCGACCGCAGTGCCGCTCAGCTGCCCACCGGAGGACGGCTCGAGCAGGCGGACGGTACGGCGTGGATGGCGCTGTACTGCCAGACCATGCTCGAGCTCTCCTTGGAGCTCGTGGCCACCGATACGCTCTACGAGGGCATGGCGCTCAAGTTCCTCGAGCACTTCCTGTACATCTCCGCAGCCATGGAGCGTGGCGACGGGATGTGGGACGACCAGGACGGCTTCTTCTACGACCAGCTGCGCCGCCCTGACGGGTCAGGGGAGCGGCTGCGCGTGCGATCAATGGTGGGCCTGATCCCGCTCTGCGCGGTGACCATCGTGCCGGCCGAGGCCTTCGGCCTCCTCACCGACCGGCTGGACGAGTTCATGGGTCGCCACCCCGACCTCCTCGGCCAGCTGTCCGATCCCACGCTGCCCGGCGTTGCGGACCGGCGCCTGTTGACACTTCTGAACGAGGACCGGTTGCGCAGCGTCCTGGGCTACCTGCTCGACGAGGACGAGTTCCTCAGCCCGCACGGCATCCGTGCCCTGTCGCGCTACCACCTCGACCACCCGTTCTCGCTGGACGTCGAGGGACAGACGTTCGGTGTCGGCTATCTCCCGGGCGAGTCCGACAGCGGGATGTTCGGCGGCAACTCCAACTGGCGCGGGCCGGTGTGGATGCCGGTGAACTTCATGGTCGTCCGGGCGCTGCTCCAGTACTACCTCTACTACGGCGACGAGTTCACCGTCGAGATGCCCACTGGGTCGGGAAACCACCGCACCCTGTTCGAGGTGGCGCACGAGATCGCCGACCGGCTGGTGTCGATCTTCATCCCTGACGAGGACGGCCGCCGCGCGGTGTTCGGTGGTGTCGAGCTGTTCCAGACCGACGAGCACTGGCGCGACAACCTGTTGTTCTACGAGTACTTCCACGGCGACAACGGAGCGGGCATCGGAGCGTCCCACCAGACCGGCTGGACGGGGCTGGTGGCGAAGCTCATCCAGCTCTTCGGCACGCTGGACGCAGCCGAGGTGCTGGCGGGTCGCACCACGCACCCGTCCACGGCGCTGTTCCGGCGCGACGTCAGCTGACCTCGAAGACGTTGTAGCCGCGCGGGGGCAGGTCCAGGAACAGGCCATGGGCTTCGGTGTCGGCCACGTCCCGGGCGTACGCCGTCCCTGGGTGCATCGCGTCGCTCAGGTGGACCGCGTCAGCCTCCGGGAGCAGGCCGCCGAGGGCCGCTCGGCACTGTGCCTGCCCGTCGCCGAGGTTGACAGCCACGAGCCAGCGCAGCGGTGCACCCTGCCCCTCCGACCAGCCCATCACGACGTACGAGTCGTGCGTCGGGTTCCCCGCCCACGCGGGAGCGGCGTCCAGGAGTTGCCACTGACCCGTTCGCAGGATCCGGTCGCCGAGGACCGCGAGCAGGCGGTCGTAGAAGGCCACCACGTCCGGGTCTGTCGGCTCGGCCGGCCGTCGGCGCAGGTGCAGCGGCGCCTTGACCCGCCGGCCGACGAACTGACCCTCGTGGAAGAACCGCAGGCCGGGGACCAGGAAGGTGAGGACCGCCGCCGCCTCGTGGCCGGCAAGGTCTGCGAAGGTGTCGGCGGCCCTGGGCTCGTCGTGATTCTCCAGGAAGCGTGCGGAACGACGCTGGAAGTCCGGGTCGGCCCGGAGGTGGCCGCGGACTGCCGCGGCGTCCCAGCTGCGCAGGCGGTCGTAGAGCCGCTTGTCGTAGGTGTAGTCGAAGCCGTGCTGCTGGAGCTGCCACTCGAGGTCCCAGTAGACCTCGGCCATCATCACGAAGCCCGGGTGCTCGGCACGTACGTGCGCGATGGCCTCGGGCCAGAAGTCGCCGTCCGCCGGCGCCGAGCCATCGGTCGGGAGCGAGCGGTCGCCCCACGTCGCCGCGAAGACCCCGGGTTCGAGCAACATCGCCATGTCGCACCTGACCCCGTCGCATCGCGCCGCCACCCGGAGCAGCTCCGCGGTCATCGCAGCGCGGAGGTCGGGATGGCGGTAGTTCAGCTGCGCGGTGTCGGGCCAGCCGTCGAAGTAGGGGTCACGCCCGTGCGCCACCACGCGATCACCCATGCGAAGGTAGTTCTGAGGTGCACTCACCAGGTCTGCCTCCGCGCCACCGACGTAGCGGTGCGGGGCGTCGACCAGCCAGGGGTGGTCGATCGCGGTGTGGTTGGGCACGAAGTCGAGGAGCAGCCTGAGCCCGCGCTGGGACAGACGGGCGCGGAGCCGGGGGAGCGACTCATCGCCGCCGAAGTCGCGGTGCACGGTGTAGTCCACGACGGCGAACGGGGACCCGGTGACGTCCTCGGGGACGAAGTCGGGCAGCGCTCGGTGGTACTCGACCTGCCAGCCCGGCTGGGCGAGGGAGACGGCCCGACCGGCCTCGCCGGTCTGCCACACCCCGAGCATCCAGACCCAGTCGAAGCCGCGTGCGGCGATGTCGTCGAGGAAGCGGTCCGGCACGTCGTCAAGAGTGGCTGCTCGTCCGAGACCTTCGCCGATCTCGAAGAGCAGCACCCGAGTGTTCACTTGGTAGAGCAGAGGATTCACGGACTCTCCAGACGCACAGCCTCCCAGGTGGAAGCATGACTACCGTAGGTGCTTGCTCTGCGTCCCGCTGGACTCTCCGCACGCGACCACCCCCATTGCTCCACCTCCCGGGAAAGGCCTCTCGTGCCAGCTCCGATCGACCATGCCGCCGCAGCACGCACCGACTACGACGTCCTCGTCGTGGGTTCGGGCGTCAGCGGGGCGATCATCGCCCGATCGCTCTCCGAGCGCGGGCTCCACGTGCTCATCATCGAGGCCGGCCCGGGGGAGGAGCTGTCGATCGCGGAGTACGACACGTACCTCACCCGGTTCTACGGAGCGGCCGCCAAGGACAACAACTCCGCGTACGAGGTCAACCCGAACGCGCCGATGCCGCGTTCCCCGGACGTGAGGCGCCTCCAGGCCGGGCACCCCGACTCGACGAGCTACCTCATTCAGAACGGTCCCTACGAGATGGACAGCACCTACACCCGCGTGCTGGGTGGCACCACGATGCACTGGGAGGGCAAAGCGATGCGCATGCTCCCCGAGGACTTCGAGATGCGCACCCGCTTCGGGCAGGGGCGTGACTGGCCCATCGCGTACGGCGACCTCGAGCCCTACTACCAGCAGGCGGAACGCGAGCTCGGCGTCTCGGCCGACGTGGCGGACCAGACCTTCTACGGCATCACGTTCCCGCCGGACTACGTGTTCCCCATGCACAGCCTGCCGCAGTCCTACCTCGACACGGTGCTCGCCCGGGACCTCGACGGCACCGTCGTGCAACTCGAGGACACGGCCTGCACGGTCCTGGTGCGGCCCACCGCCCAGGCGCGCAACAGCATCCCCAACCCTGCCTACGACGGCGGCAAGGGATACGTCCCCGTCGGCGCGGTGAGCACTCACCAGGTCGACCAGGGAGACCGCTGCCAGGGCAACATCAACTGCGTGCCGCTGTGCCCGGTCCAGGCCAAGTACAGCGCCCGCAAGACGCTCTCCTTGGGGGTGCGGACCGGTCGCGTCGACATCCTCACCCAGACGGTCGCCTCCCAGGTGCACGTCGGTGCGGACGGTCAGGTGAGTCACGTGGACTACCAGGCCTACGGCTCGACGACGTCGCCGGAGCACGTCACCGGTTCGCTGCGCGCCCGCACCTACGTGCTGGCCGCCAATCCCGTCGAGAACGCCCGGCTGCTGCTGGCCTCCGGCCTGCCGAGCAGCAGCGGGCTCGTGGGCCGCAACCTGATGGATCACGCCTATCTGCTCACCTGGGGGCTGCTCCCCGAGGTCGCGGGGACGATGCGTGGCTCGCAGTGCACCTCGGGGATCGAGGACCTGCGCTCGGGAGACTTCCGCAGCCGCCACGCGGCCATGCGCATCAGCATCCACAACGACGGCTGGTCCTGGCCGATGGGGTCGCCGTACACCGACCTGGTCGAGCTCGTCGACGACGCGAACGCCTACGGCTCTGCGCTGAGGCGGCGGGTGGCGGACCGGATCTCCCGCCAGCTGATGCTGTCCTTCATGATCGACCTGCCGCCGGAGCCGAGCAACCGGATCACCGTCGACGGACGTTTCGTCGACGCGCTGGGCAACCTGCGTCCGGTGATCTCGTACTCCATGTCGGACTACGTGATGGACGCCGTCGCCGCCAGCCGCCGCGTGTCGCGCCAGCTGTTCAGGCGGCTCGGCGCGGAGGACAGGACCCACTACGATCCGCTCGACCCCGGCTTCGTGTCCCACCAGGGTGAGGGCTACGTCATCCGCGGCGGCAACCACTGGTCCGGCACCCACGTCATGGGCACGGCCAGCCACGACTCCGTCGTCGACAGCCACCAGAGGTCCTGGGACCACCGGAACCTGTACCTCGTCGGATCGGGAAGCATGCCGAGCATCGGCACGTCCAACACGACGCTCACGCTGGCGGCCTTGTCGTTCCGCACCGCCGACCGCATCGTCTCCGAGATGACCGCCCGCCCGTCCGTCACGATCGAGGGATGACCTGATGAGCCTGCGCCGAATCGCCACTGTCGAGGACCTGCACCAGTACCTGTACGTCGCCATGCAGCTGGAGCACGCCACGATCCCGCCGTATCTCACGGCTCTCTACTCGATGCACCCCCAGGCAAACGCGGATGCCTACCGGGTGATCCGGGTCGTCGCGGTCGAGGAGATGCTCCACCTGACCCTCGCCGCGAACCTCCTCAACGCCGTGGGAGGCGCCCCGGACCTGTCGGCGGACGGCTTCGTGCCGGCCTACCCCGCGCACCTGCCCGACGGCGAGGACGACTTCGAGGTCGGCACGCGCGCCTTCTCCCCGGACACGATCGAGACCTTTCTGAAGATCGAGCGGCCGGGCGTCGCAGGAGGGGACGAGTCCCGCTTCGTGTCGCGTGACCGGTCCGCGCGGTCCCTGGTCCCCACGGTGGACGCCCATGAGAACGATCTCCACTTCTTCAGCATCGGGGAGTTCTACGCCGAGATCGGCGAGGGGCTCGAGCGGCTCCACGGCGAGATGGGCGACGACCTGTTCTGCGGCGACCCGGCCCGCCAGGTCGGACCCGCCTACTACTACTCCGGTGGCGCTGCCATCGTGGAGGTCACCGACGCGGCGTCGGCCGCGGCTGCGATGCGCATCATCAGCGAGCAGGGTGAAGGCATGGGTGGCGGCATCTTCGACGAGGAAGGAGAGCTGGCCCACTACTACCGGTTCGAGCAGCTGCTCCTGGGCCGCTACTACCAGCCCGGGGACTCGGCCGGCAGCCCGTCAGGTCCGGCCCTGGACGTCGACTGGGACGCCGTCTACCCGGTGGTGCCCGACTCCGCCCTCGACCTCTACACCGAGCCCGGCGAGCTCCAGGACGCCGTGCTGGCCTTCAGCCGTGCGTACGGCGACTTCCTGACCCGCCTGACCGAGGCCTTCAACGGCCGCCCGGACCTGCTGCTGCCGGCGGTGGTCGACATGTTCCACATCAGGGACCTCGCCTCGCAGATCATCCGCAACCCGATGCCCGGCCGGCCGGGAGTCAACGCGGCCCCGGTGTTCCGCGGTCTCGCCCGGGTGGAGGTGGCCTGAATGAACTACATCGAGCTCCACGAGGCGTTCCTCGACCTGTCCTCGACCCTGACCGGCTACTCGCGCTTCCGTCTGCTGGGCACCGGCCAGGTCGACCGCTACCTGGCCACCAGCATCGACGCGGTGGGCGACGAGGTGCTGGCCGCGCTGCTCGCCACCTTCACGGACGTGCACGGGACTGCCGGTGGTGACGAGCAGGCGCTGGACCGCGGACTCCGGGCCCGCATCCTCAGCGACGACCTGCTCGGCCCGGTCGCGCGCAACGTGATCAAGATGTGGTACGTCGGAACGTGGTACCAGCTCCCGCAGGAGTGGCACGACCTTCACGCGACCCGTGGTCACGACACCACCCACGTCGTCTCCCCGGCGTCGTACACCGAGGGCCTGCTGTGGCCCACCATCGGCGCCAACCCGCCCGGGGCCAAGGCGCAGGGCTTCGGCAGCTGGGCGGCGGCGCCAGTCATCAACGCGTCCTGATGCACTGACGGAGAGGCACCACGTTGCCCAGCCAGACCATCGAGAGTCAGGAGCATCGCGCCCCGCAGCCCCCCACCGGTGGGCTGCACCTCAGTGAATGGGGCGCCGAGCTCGCCGGCACGGCCATCCTGGTCTTCGTCGCACTCTCCAACGCCACCGTCCTGTTCCACCCGGGTTGGGTCTTCGAGGACTGGATCCCGTCCGAGTCAGCGCGACGGGTCCTGCTCGGCACGGTGTTCGTGGCCGGCCTCACCACTATCGCGCGGAGCCCGCTCGGTCGGCTCAGCGGCGCTCACCTCAACCCCGCGGTGACCCTGGCCTTCTGGATCACCGGGCACGTGCATCCCCACGACCTCGTCGGCTACTGGGCGGCTCAGCTCACGGGAGGCGCGCTCGGGGCGTTCGCGCTACGCATCGCCTGGGGGCAGACGGCAGCGGACATCGACTACGGCGCCATCACCCCGGAAGTCGCTCCCTGGGCCGGAGTCCTGGTCGAGGCCTTGATGGTGGGCCTGGTGGTCTGCGCGGTCTTCGGGTGTCTCTCGACCCATGCCCTGGTCCGCTGGACCCCGCTCGTCGCCGGGACGGTCGTGACGCTGAACTACTGGCTGGGCGCCCCCTTCACCCACTCCGGGCTGAACCCGGCACGGACCCTGGGGCCCAACCTCGTGACCGGGCAGTGGCAGGACTGGTGGGTCTACGTCGTGGGGCCGCTGGCCGGTGCCGCACTCGTGGCGGTGGCGTGGCGCATGGCCCCGCGGGTCATCCTCACCGCGAAGCTCTTCCATGACCCCGACTACCGCTCGGTCCTGCGCACGCACCTCCCGGCCCGGGGCCCCGCCGTTGCCCAGACGCCCGGGAGCCCGGCGCCCGAGCCTTACGAGCCGCTGTGAGCGGGGGACCCGAGAACAGTCAGACGTGCTGGCACCTCGCGGTGGCGCTCGCGGAGCACGCGACCGGGAAGGTGCCTGCGGACGAGACACCTGCCCGCGACGTGTTCCAGGTCTCGACCATCAGCGACCTGGCCGGGGGTGTCCTCGACGGCGACACCCCCTACGCCGAGATCATGCGGCACGGTGACTTCGGTCTGGGCACCTTCAACGCGCTCGACGGCGAGATGGCTGCACTGGACGGGCGTTACTTCCACCTGCACGCCGACGGCGGGATCACCGACGTCGACCCGGCAGACCTGACGCCGTTCGCCGCGGTGACGTTCTTCCGTGGCGACGCCAGGGTCCACGTCGACCTGCCCGCCACCCGTGACCGGGTGCTGGCCGCCATCGACGCCACCTTGCCCTCGGAGGAGCAGCTCTACGCCGTCCGCATCGACGGGCTCTTCACAATGATCTTGACGCGCACGGCAGCGAGGCAGAGCAAGCCCTACCCGCGCCTGGTCGACGCGACCCGTTCCCAGGTGCAGCACACCTTCATCGACGTGCGTGGCACGGTCTTGGGATTTCGCGCACCGCAGAGCGCCGGGGGGCTGACGGTGGCTGGCTACCACCTTCACTTCGTCGATGACCAACGCACCCTCGGCGGGCACGTGCTGGACTTCGAGCTCGCGACGGGGGCGGTCGCCCTGGACCAGGATGCCGACCTCCACATCCAGCTGCCGGCGGGCCGCCTGCTCGACACCGGGCCGGCCCGTGACGACATCGCGGGAGAGATCGAGCGGGCCGAGAACTCCCGCTAGGCCAGTCCGATGGAGGCGGTCAGGAGCCAGGCTCTGGATCGGGGTCGCTGGCCGGCTCCGAGCCCGGCTTGAGCTGCTCCGTGTCAGGCTCCTGCCCGTCAGGGGTGGGTGGCTCGGCGTCCTGGTCCGCGTCGGCAGTCCGGTCGGGGTCCTGGCTTCCGTTCGTCATGCCTGCTGGGTACCCAGGGGACCAGCGTCGATGTGCCCCGATTGTTCTTGGTGCGAATGGCTCCCAGGCGGGCGTGCTGGGGTAGCACTGGCCCAGGATCACGAGGGTCCTGGGCGATGGCCGCGACGTCACCGACGACGGCGTGGTTGTGCAGGTTCCAGATCGGTTCGTCGATGGCGATGCCAGTACGGGGAACGATGGCCGGCGAAAGCCCGAACGTGGTCGTGAGCCAGCACACGAAGGCATCGAGGTCGCGCTACTCGGCCTCGGCAGCACACGGCCCGGTGGCCTGCGTCCCGGGGCGGCGGACTCCCCGATCGCGTCGCGCGACACCACGGATGTCTGGTCTAGTCCAGCCGGCCACAAACGAGATTGTCCCTGCCTAGGTCTTTCGGACAGCGGCTGGCAGGTCTATTTTGATGGAGCAACCCTCGGGGGACGCAACGCGGCGGTCGTGGGGACCTCCGCCGAGTCGGACATGGGCCCGGCTCGCATGATGCGTTAGGCCGGGGGGCCATGCGACACGTGACGACGCGGTACCTTGGCTTCGATGGATGGCGGGAGAGACTTCTCGCCGCCGCGACAGCATCGGCGTGCCCATGTTGGCACCGGTGGCAATGGGGCCCCAGCCGAAAATCTCCGGCGTCGGCCGTTTCGTTGAGCGTGGTGACCGGAGCGTCGTTGTTGGTGGGGATGTCGGTCTTCTGCGTCCAGTGGCTCGCGGCCACAGACCCCGGCCACGGGTGGATCGCCGGCGTCCTGGTTCCAGCACCGATGCTGGTCGGTGTGGGCCTCGGCATTGCACTGACAGCGCTGCAAGTGCACCTTTGGTCTGTCCGCTGTTCCGAGGAGGGATGATGCCGGCGAACCTCGCCTGTCGTCGTGACACGCGCATCCTGATCGTCGAGGATCATGTCCTCTTTGCACAGTCGTTGGGGCTTTCACTCTCCCTCGAGGGCTACGACGTGAGCTTAGCCATCGCAGACCGCGGCGAATCGATGGAAAGCGTGCGCCTCGCTGCCCTTCGTGCCAATGCGCGCATCGCACTTCTGGACCTCGACCTCGGGGGGATGGGCGACGGCATGTGGCTGATCGCGCCCCTCGCCCAGTCCGGCACCAACGTCGTGGTCGTGACCAGCTCACCCGACAAAGGACGGTGGGGTGCATGCATACACCAGGGGGCGCGCAAGGTCTTGTCCAAAGGCGGGCCACTTCAGGACACGCTGAGCACGGTTCGTCGGTTGCACCGGGGACTGCCAGTCATGTCCAGTGTCGAGCGCGAGTTGCTGCTCGAATCTTGGCGCAGCCGCCGAACGGTGACCGAAGACATGCGGCGACGGCTGGCGCTACTGACGCCACGAGAAAGCCAGATTCTGGGATGTCTGACGCAGGGACACAATGTCCGCGAGATCGCCCGGATCGGAGTAGTTTCTGAAGCGACGGTCCGCACCCAGGTCAAGTCAATTCTGGCCAAGCTCGCGGTCTCGTCGCAGCTGGCGGCCGTCGGAATGGCTCATTACGCCGACTGGAAGTATGACGCTCAGCCGTCTGAACCTCTTCGCCATTGAGGTTGGTGGCAACGTGCGGCGGCACGTGGCCCACCGTGTCCAAGAGCGTGGGTGCGGCGCGTCCGCGAGGTCGCGGCTGCCCAGGCCGCGCCTGTGGATCGGGCGGGCACTGAGCGATCGCGAGGTGCTGCGGATGTGGACCCGGGCGAATTGATGCCCGATGCCCGTTGGCTCACGCTCCGAGTTGACCCGCCACTTCGCGGGGTCCTGCTCACCACGCCAAGGACACCCCGGGATTTCTCCCGGGGTGTCCGTCATCATCGCCGTCCGGCGGCGACGGGGCGGGTCAGTTCCTCCTCGGTCTTGTCCTGAAGGTGATCGCAGTCGAGGCCATCGCGGTTCCGAACGCGTCCCGGATCGCGGATGCCCCACCCTTGAGCATCAGCGTGTACCGCTTGTTGGCACCCAGCTTCACCTTCGGGTTGATGCTCACCCGGGTGCCGGTGGACGACAAGGACACGACCGCCCGAATCCGAGCATTCGTAGCCGTGTCCCGCAGGACCACCGATTTCGAGGTGGCCCCGAGGATGCGAGTAGAGAAGTCGACACGCACGGTGGCGGTCGGCGCGAGCGCTGTTGCGCTCCTCGCATTGGAACCGACCACGGTGGGGGCCGCGACGGCTGTGGGTGCAGTGACTGGTGCCAGCGCGGCCACCCCGGTGAGGAAGCTGATCACGGTGGGACTGGGGTTCAGCCGCGATCCTCCTGCGTCCATGATCCCGTTGACCCCGTCCCCTGACAGCGTGAGGGTGTACCCCGAGAGGGGCACAAGGTCGGGGGTCGGGTTGATCGTCAACGTCGAGCCGGTGAAGCTGGCGGTGAACGGCAACGGATTCCCCATCGGGGTGCCGAACAGGTTGCGTCGCTGCAGCGTCACCGACCTGTTCCAGTCGAGGCTGGACACAGGCCTGTCGAAGGTGACGGTCAGATTGCTGGCGCGCGAGACCAATGCGGTCATGTTGTTCGACACGACGCGCGGCCGGGGTGCGGTCGGAGTGACTGCGTTGGACGGGGTCGATGGAGCACTCGGACCCGCCACATTC
Source organism: Nocardioides sp. (assembly GCF_025964975.1). Classification (GTDB taxonomy): domain Bacteria; phylum Actinomycetota; class Actinomycetes; order Propionibacteriales; family Nocardioidaceae; genus Nocardioides. Next base: position 3,535 of record NZ_JAOPXV010000210.1, on the reverse strand, counting down.
ACTGCGATCACCCGGAAGGTGTACGACGTCCCGTTCGTCAAGCCCGTGACCACACTCGAGGTCAGCGTCGGGGCGAGTCCCGATACGGTGCGCACGAGGGCTCCGCCGGCAAACACCTGGATCCGGTATTCGTCGCGTGGAGCCGAGCCGTTGTTCGGACCAGCCGTCCAGTTCACCGTAACCTGACCGTTGCCAGCGACCGCGGGCCCGATGACCGGGGCGCTGGGCGGGGTGGCGATGTCCAGCGTCTGGTCGGAGAACTGAATCCGCTCGATGTTGCGCAACGTGTCCTTGCCGTCCCCGATGAAGTCCGGACCTTGGTCGTCGTCGCCCGCGACGATCAGGTTGCGGGCGTGGGTGACCGTCAACAGGCCACGGACGTCGCGAGCCAGGTCGTAGTCCGCGCGAGGTCCTGCGTACACGGCCGTGTCAATGTCGACGGCCCCGGTTACGGGGACCTCACGGCCGTACTTGATCGCACGCATGATCTTCATCTGACCTGGGTCGAGCCGACCGGCGAAGACGTCCGCGGAAAGAGCCGTGATGGAGTTCACGTTCTTCACCGTGCCGTCCTTCAGCGTCGCTCGGACCCACACGTCCAGCCAGGCGTCGCCGTCGATGATGTCGTTGGCGCCACGGCCCCGGATGAGGTCGCTGCCGCCGCCACCGAGCAGGATGTTGCCATCGCCGAAGCCGTCCAGCTCAAGCCGTGTCCCGGTGGCAGGGGGGCCACCCTCACCCTCGTCGCCCGGCAGTTGCGGGTCGACGTAGTGCCGAATGTTGTTCTGACCGATGACATTGAGGAGGCCGTCGATCCGGGCGATCCCCTCGGTGGTGAGGGCATTGGCACCCCAGGGCTGGTGCAGCTCGACGTCCTGCTCGATCGGGGCCCAGTTGTCTCCCTTGATGTCGTCGTTCTTGTCCCAGCCGGACACCGCTTCCGTGAGCAGGTGTCGATCGGCCAGCTGACCAGGTGCATTGTTGATGTGGATGTTGAGGTCGGAGTCACCGATCTCCACGGACCGGGCGTGGGTGACCCAGTCGTAGCCCCGGGTCCCGTGGTTCCTCTCGATACCAGGCCCGGCGACCATGATGTCGTCACCGCCCTCGGCGTCGTAGTCGTCCTCGCCGCTGCCCCCGATGAGAACATCGGAACCCGGCTTGTTGATGTCGTCGAAGAACGGCGCACCGTTGTCACCCTGCAGGAGGTCGTTGGCGTTGCCACCTTCCTGCCAGTCCTCGCCACCACCACCGAACACGGTGTCGGGGCCTCCGCCGGCGATCACGAAGTCGTCACCTTCGGCTGAAAACGTGTCGTTGCCGTTGAGGCCGCCGTCGGAGAAGTCCGAGCCGTCGCCACCCATGATGATGTCGAGTCCGGGTCCACCGTCGATGGCGTCGTCGCCGTCGCCGCCCTTATGCACGTCGTCGCCCGCGGAGTCGGTGATGATGTCGTCACCGTCGCCTCCGAGCGCCGAGTCCGATCCGTCACTGCCCTCGATGCGGTCGTTACCCTCGTCACCCCAGAAGGTGTCGTTGTCGACGCCACCCCAGATCTTGTCGGGGAGGTTCGTGCCCTTGAACATGTTCTGAGCGTTCAGTCCGGGCGGGTCGACACTGTTGTTCTGGCGGTAGCGGATCGTGCCATCCGCCATCCGGATCAGCACCTTGCTCTCGTCACACTCCGACTGTGGGTCGTCTGTGACAATGTTGCCAGTGCCGGCGTACGTCGGGTGGGACAGGACGAACTCGCAGTCGTTGGTGTCGAACGAGCGCGCCTTGAGTCCCTCCGCGGACGTGTTGCGCTGGATCAGCTCGGCGAAGGAGTTGCCTTCGAGCTGGGTGCGCAGGTTGAGGCCGGAGGTCCGCGACAGGTAGTAGAGACGGTCCCCGTCCTGGAGGTCGGTCAGCTGCCGCTCGAACACGTAGTTGAACGTGGATCCGAGCAGCCCGCCGAACAGGTTCTGCGACTCCGCCAGTCCACCGACCCACAGGTCCACGCCATCGAGGCCAGTCTTCGAGACGCCCGCCGGGGTGTTGGCCCAAGCGCTGCCAGGGGTGCTGTTGAGGAAGTCGACGGCATCGAGCGGTGACCCGGGTTGGTCGTTCTCGATGATCCGCTTCGCAGCCTCGCGGCGCGAGGCGAGGGTCGGCACGAAGTCGTCGCCGCCACCAGGTGCGTTGTCTGCCCCGGTCCCGTTGATCGATCCGTGCGTGCCGTACGCCGCGATGAAGTTCACGATCGACTTGTCGTGCTTCAGGCCTAGCCCGAAGTCCACCCAGTCGCTGTAGGGCTTGAGGGAGGCGTCGTTCGTCGACTCGAAGATCGACTTGCGGAAGTTGTTCAAGGACGGGACCCCGGCTTCACGTGCGCGGGCCATGTTGATCGTCGGCAGGTCGAGCGGCAGCCCGAGCAGGTTGTTGCGCAGGGTCTCGGTGACGAACTCGTCGAGCTCGTTGCCGACCTGGTCGGTCATGCCCTGGGCGATGCTGCCGGCAGCCTGTTCGGGCGTCAGCGTGCCGCCGGCACCGTCGTCGTAGTAGGCGGGCGGGTTGAGGAACGCCTCGAGCAGGGACAGGTCATTGGTCGTCCCGTCCGGGTTGGTCCTGGACATCGTGTCCGTCAGCATGGAGTGGCCGAACCGGTAGACGGCGTGCGCGAACTCGGCGTGGATGGCCGGGTTGATGCCGGTGTCGGACTGGGTGAAGACGTTGAACGGGTTGATGCCGGGTTGCACCATCCGCGCGAACTCCTCGAATACCAGGTGCTGGTACTCCATCTCGGTGACGAACCGTGCCGCTTGGAAGAGGCGCTCGCCGTAGTCGTAGCCGCCGGCGTGCCGCACCTCTTGGAAGCCGGCGAGCAGTGCCTCATTGCCGGGCTGCCCCAGTATCGCCTTCACGTCGTCGACGAGCCGGTTGTGCTCGGAGTGGAACACCTGGTGGATGGCGGTGAGCCCGATGTTCTCGTTGACGCGGCCATCACCGGCCATGAAGTGGGCGTCCAGCATCTCGTTGTCGTACGTGCCGGCGAGACCGTCGTCGGTCGTCTCGGTGTCGCCCGCGTCAGGGGCCAGGACGGCACCGGTCCGGGAGTTGACCGGCACAGCGTGGTGGGCGATGTCGTCGAGGAATCCGATATCGATGCGCACCGCGCTCGCCGCGGAGACGCCGTCGCCACCGTTCGCGGTGGGGTCACCCTCGACCCGGACGTCATCGGCAGTGTTCGGCTTGCCATCGGGTCCCAGGCTCGTCACCAGCTGGGGGAAGCCGTGGGGACCACGAAGGAAGCGACCGTACTGATCGGTGGACACCATCGGCACCCTGAACACGTCGGTGTCCACGAGCTTGATGCCCAACAGGTCGCTCGCCTGAGTCTTCACGTCCGCCCAGGTCGACATGCCTCCGTTGGCGCCCTCGATGAGGGTGCCGTCGTTGACGGGCTTGCCGCCCGACATCACGTAGTGGCGCAGGAACGCCTGGTGAGCGGAGTGCGAGGTGTAGGTCTGGCTCTGGTCGACCCACGGGGAATCGG
>NZ_JAOPXV010000084.1 GCF_025964975.1 Nocardioides sp. | reverse complement strand
CGAGCGGCCGGTACGCAGGTGCGTGGTCAGTTCCCGCTTGAGCCCCCCGCGGGCCTGGATGTAGAGCGATTGATAGATCGTTTCATGCACGAGCCACATCTCCGGGTCGTCGGGGAAGTCGATCTTGAGTCTGCCAGCGATCTGCTCTGGGCTGTCCCGGTTCGCCAGCCTGGTCGCGACCTCGCGTCGTAGCCGCAGGTTCGTGGCCAACTTCGCGTCCCGTGGCTGGCCTCGAGCCCGGTCGGCACGGGCCTGGGCCACCGACGCCTTGTACCCGCGGTAGCCCTGCCCACGCTTGAGCTCGTGATGCAACACCTCTGATGTGAGGAGTTGTGATGGTCAAACCACCGTTGCCTTATGAGGTGGAGCGCCGATTTTGGGCCGAGATTCGTGCCGGTCTGGTCGTCGCGAGGGCCGCCATCGCGGTCGGCGCGTCGCCCAGGTGGGGCTGGCGGGTCTACTACCTAGAACCGAAGCGGCGAAAGGTGGCTCACTGACCTCTGCACGGAATATGCGGGCTGGTTCGAGAATTACAATCTTGTAGTTCGCAAGTCGACACGCCGTGAACATTTGTGAATTTTGGGAAAGTTGTTCCCTTTGGGACTCCTGAGCACTAGCGTGCCTCGAGTGTCACCGGTGAAAGGGAAGTCACCGGTGGCCGCCTACTGTCAAGGGGAAACACCGTGCAAGCCCTGTCTGCGTCTGCGCCACGTCGATCGTCAGTCCATTGGATCTTGGCGGCGACGTTGAGCGTGGCCGTCGCCGGCGGTGCGGTCGGGACGGTCGCCGTGGCATCCGCGGACGAGGGTGTCCCGTCCCAGCAAGAGGTCGCCGCGGCGGGGGCAGCCGCGGAGGAGGCAGCCAGGGACGTGTCCGCCGTACGCGCCGAGCTGGCCGTCGCCAACGAGCGTGTTCGCTCGTCTGCCGTGTCCGCGGCCCAAGCCGCCGAGGCGTACAACGGTGCCCGCTGGGCGGCCGGCCAGGCCCGCGCCGCCGCGGCTGCGGCCACCGAGACGGCGACCGCCGCTGCGGAGGACCTCGACTCGAGCCGGTCGGTGTACGCCGCCTCGCTGCTCGACAGCTATCAGCTCAGCTCGGACCTGCACGGGTTTGCGGCCGTCGTCGAGGCGGACGGCATCGAGTCCGTCCTGGACACCTCCGCCACCATGCAGGCCACCGAGGAGATCCTCGACAGCAAGTACGACGCCTTCAGCGCCGCCGCCACGCTGGCGACCGTGGCCGACGAGCGAGCCGAAGCCGCCCTGGCAGCTGCGGAGGAGCTCGAGGAGCAGGCCGCCCGGGCCCGTGAGGGGGCAGCCGAAGCGGAGGCGTCGGCCGGCGCCCAGGCCGAGGAGGTCGCCCGGACCAGGACCGAGCTCATCCAGGAGCTGGCCGAGCTCCAGGGCACCAGCTACGAGCTCGCGGAGGCGCGCCAGACCGCGTTGGAGAAGAAGGCCGAGGAGGTCGCAGCCCGCGCCGCCGAGCAGGCTGCCGCTGAGGCAGCGGCCCAGGCTGCCGCTGAGGCAGCGGCTGAGGCAGCGGCCGAGAAGGCCGCTCAGGAGGCCGCGGCAGAGGCCACCCCGACTCCCAAGCCGAGTCCCAAGCCGACTGCGGCGCCGACCCCGAAGCCGGTCCCCGCCCCGACGCCGACGCCGACCCCGACTCCGACTCCGACGAAGGCGCCGGCTCCCACGCCGACCCGGACGCCGACGCAGACCCCGACCCCGACGCCCACCCCGACCCCGACCCCGAGGCCGACCCCGACGCCGACCCCGACGCCGACCCCGACGCCGACGCCGCCCGCGTCGACCGGTGACGCCGCCGCCGCGATCGCCTTCGCCACCGCCCAGATCGGCGACCCCTACAGGTGGGGGGCGTCCGGTCCGGATGCCTGGGACTGCTCGGGCCTGACGGCCGGGGCATGGGCCGCGGGCGGCAAGACACTGCCGCACTACTCGGTCGCGCAGTACACCGGGTCCACGGCGATCACCGCGGCGTCCCTGGTGCCCGGCGACCTCGTCTTCTGGGGCTCCAGCTCGAAGTCGTCCTCGATCTACCACGTCGCCCTCTATGTCGGCGACGGGCAGATCATCCACGCCCCGCGGACCGGTCGCCCGGTCGTGAAGGAGTCGATGTACTCCTGGTCGACGCCGAACTTCTTCGCCCGACCCTGAGTCGCACCCACAGGGTGATGCAGATCAGTCAGCGGCTCACGCGGTGGGTCGCGAGCGCGTTCCCCGAAGAGTGCCGGGACCGAGTGCTCGCGGAGCTCTGCGACCTCCCCTCCGACGCGATCGGCGGGCAGGACCCCGAGCGGGTCCAGGCGTCGCTGGTGATCCGGGCGGCGGGCGACTGGGACGGGTTCCAGCGAGCCTCGGAGCTCGCACGCACGGACTGGCGCGACGCGCTGGTCTTCGCGGGCCTCGGCGACGCGGACTGGCCGAGTCGCCTGGACGAGGTGCTCGGCCCAGCGACGTGAGCTGTCAGTCGGACAGCGGCGCGACCTTCGTCGCCAGCTTCGCGGCGAGCTCCTCGGGATCCAGGGTCCCGGCAAGGATCCGGGTCGTGGGCCACCGGGCCGTGTCGAGGCCGGAGAGCCGGTCGAAGACCGCGAGGTCTGCGGCGTACAGCTCGGCCAAGGACGCCAGGTCGGCGCCGGTGGGAGCCGTCCCGGTCACCAGCTCGGCCCCCGCGTAGCGGTTGCGCAGGGGCGGGTGCTCCTCGAAGCGGGGCAGGCCGAGGTGGTCGGTGGCCCGGTCGACGGAGGCCTCGAAGTCGTTGAGCATCGCGCGGAACTCGAGCAGCAGCCACTGCGAGCGGTCGAAGACCGAGAACCCGCGCTCGAGCTGCGCGCCGTAGTAGCCACGCGCGATGCCGGACATGTGCTTGTAGCGCATCGGCTTCACGTCGGTGGGCACCGACGTCGGCAGGGACGTCGGGCGGAACTCGGTGAGGAAGACCGGCCAGTCCGGCCAGTCGGGGTGCCGCGTGCGCAGCATCGTCCAGTGGGAGAACAATCGCTCGATCGGGTCGCGGAAGACGGCGATGAGCGGCAGGTCGGGATCGTAGGCGCGCATGCGCTGGAGGGCGTTGGGCCAGAAGAGGTAGACCGGGGTCGAGTCTCCCACCATCGTGTGGACCTTCGCGCGACGCGGAGCCGTGTAGTCGCGCTCGTAGTCGGGGTTCGCCCAGTCGTACTCCTCGTCGTTGAAGAAGTGCGCCTCCTTGCGGGGAGGGCGGCAGACGAGACGGTGCTGGCTGATCGTCCCGGACAGGGTGGAGGTGCCGCTCTTCTGCACCCCGACGATCGAGAAGTTGTAGCGCATCCGTCCCAGATCGGTCTCGGGCTCGGGACGGTTCACGCGCGCGAGGCTACCTTGTGGGGCATGCCTACGACTGACCCCGTGACTGACCCCGTGACTGACGCCGTCGACCCCAGGACCTATGCCGAGCCGGTGGACCTGCGGCCGGGCTACGTGCAGCCCGTCGTCGACGTACCGGCCCTGAGGGCGCTTCTCGACGGGAAGTACGCCGACGAGCGCGACCTCGTCCGCAAGAACCTCGCCGAGCACCGCCAGATCCTGCTCGACGGGGAGACGATGACCACGACCGAGTTCCGGGACCGGGTCCGCGACGTCGTCGTCGAGATGGCCAGCACCGGACAGACCGGGATGGGCTTTCCGGCCGAGTACGGCGGCGGCGGCGACATCGGCGCCTCGGTCGCGGCCTTCGAGACGCTCGCCTACGGCGACCTCAGCGTGCTCGTCAAGGTCGGCGTGCAGTTCGGGCTCTTCGGCGGCGCGATCCTCCAGCTGGGCACGAAGGCGCACCACGACGCCTACCTGGCAGACCTGATCACCGGCAAGCTGATGGGCTGCTTCGCCATGACCGAGAGCGGTCACGGGTCCAACGTCCAGGCGCTGGGGACCACTGCGACGTACGACGTGGCAACCCAGGAGTTCGTCATCACCACCCCCGACGACGCGAGCCGCAAGGACTACATCGGCAACGCGGCCGCACACGCGGACGTCGCCGCCGTCTTCGCCCAGCTCGAGATCGACGGCGAGGGCCGGGGCGTGCACGCGTTCGTCGTGCCCCTGAGGGCGGGCGGTGAGGTGCTGCCCGGCGTCCGCATCGAGGACTGCGGCCACAAGATGGGCCTCAACGGGGTCGACAACGGGCGGATCTGGTTCGACGGCGTGCGGGTCCCGCGGGCCAACCTGCTCAACCAGTTCGCCGACGTCACCGAGGACGGGGTCTACGAGAGCTCGATCGACAACGCGAACCGCCGCTTCTTCACCATGCTCGGCACCTTGGTCCAAGGCCGGGTGTGCGTGGGCGGCGCCGGGATCAACGCCTCCAAGGTCGCGCTGACGATCGCGACGAAATATGCCGCACGTCGCCGGCAGTTCGAGGCGAGTGACCCCGACCAGGAACAGCTGCTCCTCGACTACGGCATGCACCAGCGGCGCCTGTTCCCGCTGCTCGCACGCACCTACGCGTTGCACTTCGCCCAGGAGTACGTCGCAGGCGCACTCCACGACGTCTTCAGCGGGCTCACCGACGACGACCAGGCCCGACGACACCTCGAAGCCCGAGCAGCCGGGACGAAGGTCCTCGGCACCTGGCACGCGACCCGGACGATCCAGGAGTGCCGCGAGGCCTGCGGAGGCGCGGGCTACCTCAGCGCCAACCGCTTCACGGCGTTGAAGGCCGACACGGATGTCTTCACCACCTTCGAGGGCGACAACCACGTGTTGCTCCAGCTCGTCGCCAAGGGCCTGCTGACCGACTACTCGAGCGAGTTCGAGGACATGGACCAGTTCGGGATGGTCAGGTTCGTCGCCGGCCTCGCCGTCGAGACCGTGCTCGAGAGGACCAGCGCACACAAGCTCTTCCAGCGGATCAAGGACGTGCTGCCGGGCGGTGACGAGTGGGACCAGGAGGCCGGCCTGCTCGACTCGAACTACCACCGCGCCATGCTCCGGTTCCGAGAGGAGCACATGCTCGGCGGTGTGGCCCGCCGACTCAAGCGCGGCATCGACCAGGGGATGAACCCGGGAGAGGTCTTCTCCCGCGTGCAGGACCACGTCATCGGGGCGGCGCGGGCGCACGTCGAGCGCATGGTGCTGGACGCCTTCATCGAGAAGACGCGCACGCTCCCCGACGGTGACCAGAAGGTCGCGCTGAGCCTGCTGTGCGACCTGCACGCGCTGAGCACGATCGAGGCCGATCGGGCCTGGTTCATGGAGCACGGCCGGCTGACGACGTCCCGCTCGAAGGCGATCAGCCGGGAGGTCAACGACCTGTGCCGCAAGATCAGGCCCCTGGCCGTCGACTACGTCGATGCCTTCGGAGTGCCGCCGGAGATGCTGCGCAGCGAGGAGCTGCTGGGATGAGCGCCCCCGTGTACGTTGTCCTGGGCGCCGGCCCGGGCCTGGGACTGGCCACCGCCCGCCGCTTCGCTGATGCCGGGCACGCCGTCGTCCTCGTCGGGCAGACGGCGGAGCAGATGGAGCCCCTGGTCGCGACCCTGCGCGAGTCCGGCGCAACGGCCGAGGGCGTGGGTGCCGACCTGACCGACCCGGCCGCGGTGACCTCCCTGATCGGGGGTGTGGTCGAGCGCCACGGCCGCATCGACGTGCTCCACTTCAACCCGAGCGCCTGGCGGGAGGCCGACGTCCTGCACCTCACCGTCGAGCAGCTCTTCGAGGACCTCGCGCTGGGGGTGGCGCCGCTGCTTCCGGCCGTGCAGGCCGCGGTCGACGCGATGGCACCCGGCTCACGGGTGCTCGTCACCGGCAGCATGGCGGCCGACAAGCCGTCGCCCGCCGCACCCAGCCTCGGGGTCCAGAAGGCCGCAGTCCGCAACCTCGTCACCAGCCTCGACGCGACCTTGCGCGAGCGCGGCATCCGCGCCGTGGCTGTCCAGGTCAACGGCTCCCTCGCCCAGGAGGGCGCCTTCGCCCCGCCGGCGGTGTCGGCGGCGCTGTTCGACGCGGCGCTGCGACCTGATGCCGACTGGACCCCACACGTCGCCTACGACGGGTAGGGACCAGAGGCAATTTCTCCGCGGTCTGTCACAGAGCTGCCTCGGCCAGTGTCTTCATGGCACCGAACCGATCAGAGGAGATGACATGCCCAGCAACTTCCGCATCCGAAGGCTCCATCCACCGGCGCCTACGCCCGCGTCATGACCGTGGTCGCCCAGCGCATGTGGGGCGAGGTCCCTGACAACGCGCACGTCCTGCTGCACAACAAGCCCGTGCTGAGGGCGATCTTCGGCTTCGAGGGCAAGGTGGCCACGTGGAAGGCGCTGGACCCGGACCTCAAGACGTATGCCGTGACGGCCAGCGCCGCCACGATCAGCTGCTCGTGGTGCCTCGACTTCGGGCTACTTCATGGCCCACAACGACCGGTTCGACCTCGCCAAGATCCGCGAGGTGCCCCGGTGGCGCGACTCGGAGGTCTTCTCCGACCTCGAGCGTGACGTCATGGACTACGCCGAGGCGATGACCCTCACCCCGCCGACGGTGACCCACGAGATGGTCTCGCGACTCGACGAGGCGCTGGGCCACGAATCGGTCGTGGAGCTGGCCATGATGGTCGCGGTGGAGGACCAGCGCTCGCGCTTCAACTCCGCGATGGGTCTGGCGAGTCAGGGCTACTCCGACCGCTGTGAGCTCGCGCCACTCGCCGTACCCTCCCAGTCGTGAGCCGCACGGACGCCTTCGTCTCCCACCGCAACCTGTTGTTCACCGTTGCCTACGAGATGCTCGGTTCGGCGGCCGACGCCGAGGACGTGCTGCAGGAGGTGTGGCTGCGGTGGGCCGAGGTGACCGAGGTGACCGAGGAGGTGCTCGACGAGCGTGCCTACCTCGTGCGGATCACCACCCGGCTCTCGCTCAACCGGATGCGGACCTCCGTGCGCCGGCGTGGGGAGCACGTCGGTCCCTGGCTGCCCGAGCCGCTGCTGACGGCGCCCGACGTCGCCGAGGACGTGGAACTGGCCGACAGCGTGTCGACCGCGATGCTGCTCGTCCTCGAGACCGTCCCGCCGGTCGAGCGGGCGGTGTTCGTGCTGCGCGAGGTGTTCGACGTGTCGTACGTCGAGATCGCGGTCGCCGTCGACAAGACGGAGCCGGCTGTTCGCCAGATCTCCCACCGGGCCAGGTCGCACGTCGAGGCGCGCCGGCAGGAGAACAAGGTCCCCCAGAGGCTGGTCAGCGAGGTGCTGGAGAGGTTCATGATCGCCACGGCGACGGGAGACCTGCAGAGCCTGATGGACGTGCTGGCGCCCGACATCGTGCTCATCACCGACGGAGGCGGGCAGAACAAGCTGCGTTGCGGCCGATCCTCGGCGTGGAGAAGGTGCTGCGCTTCCTCGCGGGCGTCTACGACGCCTCGAGCAGTGCCGACGTGGTGATAGTCAACGGCGCGCCGGCGCTACGGCTGGAGCTTGACGGCGAGCTGGAGGCGGTCGCGACCTTCACCGTGGCGGACGGCGTCGTCACTGCGGCGTACATCGTGCGCAACCCGCACAAGCTCGGCCTGCTGGGGACCGAGCGGGTGCTGACCCGTTGAGTCAGTGCCCGCCGGTGCTCTTCAACCGGGCGAAGGAGGCGCGGACCTCGGCCTCGGCCTCCATGCGACCGACCCAGTTGGCGCCCTCGACGGACTTGCCGGGCTCGAGGTCCTTGTAGACCTCGAAGAAGTGCTGGATCTCGAGCCGGTCGAACTTCGAGACGTCCTCGATGTCCTTGAGGTGAGCGAGGCGCGGGTCGTGGGAGGGGACGCACAGGACCTTGTCGTCGCCGCCGGCCTCGTCGGTCATGCGGAACATCCCGATGGCACGGCACTCGATGAGGCAGCCCGGGAAGGTCGGGGCCTGCAGGAGGACCAACGCGTCCAGCGGGTCGCCGTCCTGCCCGAGGGTGTTCTCGATGAAGCCGTAGTCCTCGGGGTAGGCCGTCGACGTGAAAAGCATCCGGTCCAGCCGGAGCCGGCCCGTCTTGTGGTCGACCTCGTACTTGTTGCGAGAGCCCTTCGGGATCTCGATGAGTACGTCGAAGAGCAGCTGCCCGTCCGTCGAGGGGCGAAGCTCGGCCTCGCTGATCTCGTCGCGGACGTCGTCGGCTACCTGCTCGTCGGGCACTGTTCTCTCCTGAGGGCGTGTGGATCGGTCGGCGCTAGTGTCGCGCACAATGACGGCAAAGGGCCAAAGGAGCGGGGTGGAATCACGTGCGACGTGACCGACGCCACCCTGCCGGCCCCGGTCCGTGGGCCCGCTGGCTGCCCATGGTGCTCGTGTTGGCCCTGGTGACCGCCGCTTTCGCGGCGCACCGATTCGAGTGGGGACCGCGCTACCTGGGCTGGTCCGACGGCGACGCGACGAGTGACCCAGCTGCGGTCGCCCCACCGACTGGGCTCGAGCTGCCTGCCTGGTCGCGGCCGCTTCCGGTGGCGACCTCGACGACACCGACTCCCGTGAGTGCAGCCGCGGTCGAGGCCGCCCTGGCCAGGGGGCTCCACGACAAGACCCTGGGCAAGCACGTCGTCGCGGCGGTCGGCGACCTCGGGGGCGACGGCGCCATCTGGACGCACCAGGACGACCAGTTCCTGCCGGCATCGACGACCAAGCTGCTGACCAGCGCCGCAGCCCTCGCGGGCCTCGGTCCGGACACGCGGTTCACGACGCACGTCGTGCGCGGGGCCGCCGCCCGGGAGATCGTGCTGGTCGGTGGCGGGGACCCCTACCTGTCCAGCAAGCCGCTCACCCCCGAGGAGCGGGCGAGCACCTACCCGGCACGGGCGGACGTCGTCACGCTGGCCCGAGCCGTCGCGGCCCGGCTGACAGGCCGCAAGCCGGTGAGCGTGGCCTACGACGACTCCCTCTTCTCAGGACCCACCAACAACCCGATGTGGCGCGCGGACTACGTCCCTGACGACATCGTCTCGCCGATCACCGCCCTGTGGGTCGACCGCGGCGCCTCCCCGACGGGATTCGGCCGCAGCGACGACCCCTCGCTCACCGCGGCAGCCACCTTCGCGAGCGCGCTGGCGCAGGCCGGTGTGAAGGTCGTCGGCACCCCGACCCGGGTCGTGGCCGCCCCGGGCGCGGCCGAGCTGGCCAGCGTCGAGAGCGCCCCCGTGTCGCAGATCGTCGAGCGGCTGCTCGACGTCAGCGACAACGAGGCCGCCGAGGTGCTCGCCCACCATGTCGGGCTCGCGGTGAGCGGTGACGGCTCGTTCACGGGGGGCGCCGCCGGCGTGATCAGCACCCTCCAGGGACTCGGCGTCGAGACCGGGACGGACGTGGTGCACGACGGTTCGGGTCTGTCCCGGTTCAACCGGCTGTCCCCGGGGACCCTGGTGCAGGTGCTCCAGGTGGCGGCCCGGCCCGAACGACCCGAGCTGCGGACGTTGATCACGGGCCTGCCGGTGGCCGGCTTCACCGGGTCGCTCGCCAGCAGGTTCTCCTCTGCGGGCGTGGGCGCGCTCGGCGACGTACGAGCCAAGACGGGCACCCTGAGCGGGGTGAGCTCGCTGGCCGGGGTCGTGGCCGGCCGTGACGGCACGGACATGGTCTTCGTGCTCGCGGTCGACCAGACGGGCAAGGCCCTCGAGTCGGAGGTCGAGGCCGCCCTCGACGGCCTGACCGCCGACCTGGCGGCCTGCCGTTGTGGCTCCGGCTGAAGGGTCTGGTCCCAATCCATGGCCCGCTGCGCGTCGAGAATTGGGACCACACCCTTAGGTTGGCGGACATGACGGGAATGGTCGACTGGAACTTCGCCGTGACCCTCGGCGCCAAGGTGGCCGGGGACGGTCCCGAGGTCAGCCGGGAGGACGCGGCGGCCGCCGTCGCCGAGCTGCGGGCTGGCGCGGACAGGTCCACGGCCCTGGTGCGCGACTTCACCGGCCTGGTGGCCCAGGACAACACCGCACCGGTGCTCGTCGTCGACCGCCGCGGGTGGGTGCAGGCCAACGCCGACGGCTTCGCCAAGATCATCGAGCCCCTGATCGAGAAGCTCTCCGCCAAGAAGGGCGTCCCCACGGGCCTCTCACTGGCGATCGGGTCGCGCGTGACCGGCGCCGAGGTGGGCCTGCTGCTCGGGTTCCTCGGCACCAAGGTGCTCGGCCAGTTCGACCCGTTCCACGACCCCTCCGGACGGCTGCTGCTCGTGGCCCCCAACATCGTCCACGTCGAGCGCGAGCTCTCCGCCGACCCCACCGACTTCAGGCTCTGGGTCTGCCTGCACGAGGAGACCCACCGCGTGCAGTTCACCGCGGTGCCGTGGATGCGCGACCACCTGTTCGCCGAGATGATGTCGCTGACCGACAGCATCGAGCCCTCGCACCTCGCCGAGGACGCCGTGCGCCGCATCTCCGAGGCCGTTCGCGGGGGTGGCGGCAGCCTGGTCGACATGATGAGCACGCCCGAGCAGCGCGAGATCATGGATCGGGTCACCGGGGTGATGTCGCTGCTCGAGGGTCACGCGGACGTGGTCATGGACGGCGTCGGTCCGTCGGTGATCCCCTCGGTGGAGTCCATCCGGGCCGCGTTCGACGAGCGGCGCAAGGGCATCGGCACGCTCGACCGCATCCTGCGCCGGCTGCTGGGCCTGGACGCGAAGATGGCGCAGTACCGCGACGGCGCCGCCTTTGTGAACCACGTCGTCGGCAAGGTCGGGATGGACCAGTTCAACGCCGTCTGGGCCGGGCCGGAGAACCTGCCGTCGAAGGCCGAGATCGGCGACCCGGACGCCTGGGTCACCCGCGTCCTATGACCCTGCACCCCTCGCTCGCGGCCGTGCGCCGAGGCGTGCGGGCGGTGCTCGAACCCCTCGGTGCGGGCGCCGTCGTCGTGGTGGCCTGCAGCGGGGGCGCCGACTCGGTCGCCCTGTTGTCGGCGGCGGTCCACGAGTCCCGCAGGAGCGCGCTCCGGGTCGTCGGCGTGACCGTCGACCACGGGCTGCAGGAGGGGTCGGCAGCCCGGGCGGTTGAGGTGGTCGCGCAGATGGCCGAGATGGGCGCGGACGAGACCCTCACGGCGACCGTCTCGGTCCAGGCCGCCGGGATCGGCCCCGAGGCCGCGGCCCGCCAGGCGCGCTACGCGGTGCTGGAGGAGGTGGCGGAGCGGCTGGGTGCCGCTCTCGTCCTGCTCGGCCACACCCTCGACGACCAGGCCGAGACGGTGCTCCTCGGCCTCGCCCGCGGATCCGGCGGACGCTCGCTGGCCGGGATGCGGCGCGAGTTCGACGTCTTCGCGCGCCCGCTCCTCGACGTACGCCGTGACGACACCGTCACCGCCTGCCAGGTGGAGGGACTGGCGGTGTGGCAGGACCCGCACAACTCCGACCCCGCCTTCACCCGCGTGCGCGTACGCCGACGGGTGCTGCCGCTGCTGGAGGACGAGCTCGGCCCGGGGATCGCCACCACCCTGGCCCGCACCGCCGACCAGCTCCGCGACGACATGGCCCTCCTCGACCAGCTCGCGGACGAGGTGCTCGCCCGGGTCGCCGGCCCGCACGGGCTCTCGATCCCTCTCCTGACTCCGCAGCACCCGGCCCTTCGTCGCCGGGTCATCCGCTCCGCCGCCCTCCTCGCCGGTGCTCCCGCCTCGGAGCTGTTCCACGAGCACGTCCTGGCCGTCGATGCGCTCCTCACCGACTGGCACGGGCAGAAGTGGATCGACCTACCCGGGCACCTCCGCGCCGTACGCCGCGACGCGCTGCTCGGCTTCGAACCGGCCCCCTCCCCGGGCGACGGAGAAGGCCGCGTGCCCCTAGGCTGACGGCCATGGAGTCAGCCCATCTCGAGAACGACCTCGTCAACGTCCTGTTCACCGAGGCCCAGATCCAGGAACGACTGGGGGAGATGGCGGTGCAGATCGGCGCCGACTACGAAGGACAGGACCTCCTGATGGTCGGCGTCCTCCGCGGCGCCGTCATGGTGATGGCCGACCTGTCCCGCGCGCTACCCGGACACTGCGAGATGGACTGGATGGCGATCAGCTCCTACGGCTCGGGCACCAAGTCGAGCGGTGTGGTGCGCATCCTCAAGGACCTCGACACCGACATCACCGGTAGGCACGTCCTCATCGTCGACGAGATCATCGACACCGGGCTGACCCTCAGCTGGCTGGTCAACAGCCTCGGCAGCCGCGGTCCGGCCAGCGTCGAGATCGCCACGCTGCTCCGCAAGCCCGAGGCCCTGAGCATGCCCGTGGAGCCGAAATACGTCGGCTGGGACATCCCCAACGAGTTCGTGGTCGGCTACGGCCTCGACTACCGCGAGAAGTATCGCAACCTCCGCGACATCGGCACCCTGGCCCCCCACGTCTACTCCTGAAGCTCCTCCTCCGGGGCCTCCGCTTCACCCCGCCTGAAACAATGGTGCCGAACGGCACGACGGTTCGACCAAGACGACTGATCACCCCTGGCGAAAGATCCAAGTGAAGCGCATATTCAAGGGCCCGTGGCTGTGGATGGTGCTGGCCATGTTCACCATCCTCCTGGCGATCCAGTACATCGCGCCCAACGGCGGCTACGACGAGGTCACGACCTCCGAGCTGACCTCGTGGATCGAGGACGGGGACGTCAAGGAGATCCTCTTCATCGACGGTGACCAGGTGATCGAGGCGACCCTCGACGACGACACCCGCGACGGCACCCAGAAGGTCACGGCCCACTACATCAAGGGCGAGCAGGCGGCACTGCTCGCCGAGGTCAAGAAGCAGTTCGACGAGGGGAGCATCGAGAAGTACGACTCCGACTTCCCCCAGCCCAGCGTGCTCAGCTCGCTGCTCTACACGCTGCTGCCGTTCGCGCTGATCGTGCTCCTGTTCATCTTCTTGATGAACCAGGCCCAGGGTGGCGGGCGAGGCATCATGCAGTTCTCGAAGTCCAAGGCCAAGCTCATCACCAAGGACATGCCCAAGTCGACGTTCGCCGACGTCGCCGGCTGTGAAGAGGCCATCGAAGAGCTGGGCGAGATCAAGGAGTTCCTCCAGGAGCCCGCGAAGTTCCAGGCCGTCGGCGCCAAAATCCCCAAGGGCGTCCTGCTCTACGGCCCGCCCGGCACCGGCAAGACGCTGCTCGCCCGCGCGGTCGCGGGCGAGGCAGGCGTGCCGTTCTACTCGATCTCCGGGTCCGACTTCGTCGAGATGTTCGTCGGTGTCGGCGCCAGCCGGGTGCGTGACCTGTTCGAGCAGGCGAAGGAGAACGCGCCCGCCATCGTCTTCATCGACGAGATCGACGCGGTCGGTCGTCACCGCGGCGCCGGTATGGGCGGTGGGCACGATGAGCGCGAGCAGACCCTCAACCAGCTGCTGGTCGAGAGGGACGGCTTCGACGTCCGCGGTGGCGTCATCTTGATCGCCGCGACCAACCGTCCTGACGTCCTGGACCCCGCGCTGCTGCGCCCGGGCCGGTTCGACCGGCAGATCCAGGTGGACGCGCCCGACCTCAACGGCCGCCACCAGGTCCTCAAGGTGCACTCGCGCGGCAAGCCGATCGCCGAGGGCATCGACCTGCTGAGCGTCGCCCGTCGGACCCCTGGCTTCACCGGCGCCGACCTGGCCAACGTGCTCAACGAGGCGGCGCTGCTCACGGCCCGCCAGAACGAGAAGCTGATCACAGCCGAGAGTCTCGACGAGGCCATCGACCGGGTGATCGCGGGCCCCCAGCGCCGTACCCGCCTCATGAACGAGAAGGAGAAGCTGATCACGGCCTACCACGAGGGCGGCCACGCCCTGGTGGCTGCGGCGCTCCCCGGCACCGACCCGGTGCACAAGGTCACGATCCTGCCGCGAGGTCGCGCCCTCGGCTACACGATGGTGCTGCCCGACGAGGACAAGTACAGCCAGACGCGCAGCGAGATGCTCGACAAGCTCGCCTACATGCTCGGCGGCATGGCCGCCGAGGCGCTGATCTTCCACGACATCACCAGCGGGGCCGGCAACGACATCGAGAAGGCGACGCACCTCGCCCGAGCGATGGTCACCCAGTACGGCATGAGCGAGCGGCTCGGCGCCATCAAGCTCGGCGAGGACAACTCCCAGCCGTTCCTGGGTCGCGACATGGGCCACCAGCGCAACTACTCCGAAGAGGTGGCCGCGGTCATCGACGAGGAGACCAAGAGGCTGCTGTCGACGGCCCACCAGGAGGCCTACGACCTCCTCGAGCAGAACCGCGACGTCCTCGACGCGCTCGTGCTCGCCCTCCTCGACAAGGAGACCCTCGACAAGGCGGAGGTCGCCGAGGTCTTCGTGCCGCTGCGTCGCCGACCGGCCCGCCCGGCGTGGACCGGGTCGCCGGAGCGCAACCCCTCCACGATCCCCCCGATCGAGATCCCGCAGGAGATCCGCGACCGGGTCGCGGCCAACGGCGCGGCACCCGGCCAGGAGGCCACGGTCATCATCACGCCACCCGGCTCGGCCGGCGACGTCCACGGGGATCCCGGTCTCGGCGCCGGTCCGGACCTGCCGCCGCGATGACCGACCCGATCGGGCTGGCCGACCGGTCGCCGCAGGAGGTGCCGGACTTCGACTTCGCGCGTGCCGAGGCGGCCGTCC
>NZ_JAOPXV010000194.1 GCF_025964975.1 Nocardioides sp. | reverse complement strand
ACGCCCGGCCACCCAACGACGACCCACGGCAGACGTGAGCAGCTCGAGGCTGACTCCGTCGATCTTGCCGCCGAAGAGGTCGGTGACCAGGCCCTGCTTGGCCTCGACCGGGATGGCGCTGTCCGTGGCGAAGCGCCGGAACGCTCCCTCCGAGCGGAACGTCGATTCCACGGTGTACAGGTCACCGGCCACCGTCGCTGCCGTCCCGGGAGTCGAGACCTTCGAGCCCAGCTCGCCCGTGAGGGCGGTCAGGGCGTCGGCCGAGGCACCACGGAAGGCCATCAGTTCTGGCCCGGCGTGGCGGTCTCGAGGTCGGCGAGGAACCGCTCGACCACGCGGCCCTGTCGGGCGTCGTCGTCGAGGCTCTCGCCCACGATGCGTCCGGCCAGGGTGGTGGCCAGGCTGCCGACCTCGGCACGCAGGGAGGTGACCGCCTGCTGGCGCTCCGCCTCGATCTGCGTCTTGCCGTGCTCGACGATCCGCGAGGACTCGGCCTGGGCCTGCTCACGCATCTCGGCGATGATCTGCGCGCCCTGCTCCTTGGCCTCCTCGCGGATGCGAGCTGCCTCGTGACGGGCGTCGCCGAGCTGCTTCTCGAGCTCGGCGAGCTTGGCGTCCGCCTCGGCCTGCTTGGTCTCGGCAGCGCTGAGACCGCCCTCGATCGCCTGGGTACGCTCGGCGAACGTCTTCTCGAAGTTCGGCACGACGAACTTTCGAATCGCGAAGAACAAGATCGCGAAGACGATCAGCGCCAGCACGATCTCCGAAACGACCGGTACGAGAGGGTTGTGGGCCTCTTCGGTGGCCGCCTGGATAGCGGTGTTCACAGGTGATCTCCCTAATGCCGGGACGGTCGTCAGATGGGCAGGACGAACGCGAGCGCGACGGTGATGATGAAGAGAGCCTCAGCGAGAACGAAGCCAAGGATGGCGATCGACTGCAGGCGGCTCTGAGCCTCGGGCTGACGCGCCACGCCGCTGATGAACGCAGCAAAGATGAGGCCGATACCGATACCGGGACCGATGGCAGACAGGCCGAGGCCGATCATGTTGATGGAGCCTTCCACGGCTTTTCCTTTCGTCGGCGACGCGACCATCGCGCCGCTATTTGGCGAAACTTGTGGGTGCTGGATCAGTGCTCGTCCGCGAGCGCTTCACCGATGTACATGGAGCTGAGCAGGGTGAAGACGTAGGCCTGGAGGAACATCACGAGCATCTCCAGGAAGCTGACCCCGATACCGAGCGCGAAGGACAGGATGCCCACGCCGGAATAGAGGGCGTTGCCGCTCTGCAGGAGCGCGGCACCACCGGTGGCGAACAGGATCAGCAGCAGGTGGCCGGCGAACATGTTGCCGAACAGACGCAAGGTGAGCGTCACCGGACGGACCAGGATGTTGGAGAAGAACTCCAGCGGGATCAGCAGGATCAGGATCGGGCCACCGACGCCCGAGGGCACCGTGGCGTGCTTGAGGTAGCCGAGCGGGCCGTGCTTCCAGATGCCGGTGCCGACGTAGATCAGCCACGAGATGATCGCGAGCGGGATCACGAAGCCGATGCGCGAGAAGCTCGGGAACTGCAGGAACGGGAAGATGCCGTAGTAGTTGTTCACCAGGATGAACATGAACAACGTGAAGAGGTAGGGCACGAACTTCATGAAGTGCTCGCTGCCGATGTTGTCGCGAGCCAGGGTGTTGCGGACGAAGCCGTAGACCCCCTCGCCGACGAACTGCAGCCGGCCCGGGACCATCGCCTGCTTGCGCGAGGCGGCGTAGGTGAAGGCCAGGATCAGCACGGCCGAGAGGACCACCAGCAACATCGGCTTGGTGACATCGAACCCGGCGACCTCGAAGACCGGGGGCAGGTCGAAGCTGCCCGGCCCGGGGGCGATGAAACCGCCGCCCTCACCCTCCGCTGCGCTTGCGCCCTTACTCAGGCTCACGTGGAAGCTCACTCTCTCTCCTGCCTTGGCTCTGCTTGCCCTGCCGGGCGGGAAGACCGCCGAATCGGCCAAAAGTCATGTAGATCGCCAGCGCCACACCGAGCAGGATGCCGATGACGACGAGGTACTTCGTACCGAGCCATCGATCGAGACCCCAGCCGATGAGCCCGTAGATCGTCGCACCCGAGACGAGGTAGGAAAACGCCAACCAGGGGTCGCCGTGGGGAGGATCGTCTGAGTGTTCCGAAGGGGCCTGCTGCTGAGCCATCGCGCCCCGGACAATAGCAGGCGTGCCCGGTCATCGCGCACCCGCCTCAGGGAGGTCGTAGAGCGGGATGCGGGCCTTGGTCGCCGAGACGATCTGGGCGATCATCCACGCCGCCGTGGCCATCGCCACGCCCCCGCCGAGCCAGCGCCGGTCGAGCGTCTCCTCGAGCAGTCCGCTGCGGACCAGGGCCAGCACCACGGCCGCCATGACGACCAGCTGGAGCGCGTAGGTGACCAGGGCGACGAGCACGGTGGCGCTCGGCATGATCGAGGCCACCATGTTGAGCGAGAAGGCACCGAAACTGAGGACGGACACGACCAGGCCGGCCCCGGCGGCGACGCTGAGTGCTGCGGACGCCCCCGAGACGACGGCTCCGAAGGCCGTCATGGCCAGGCCCACGAGCAGAGCGGCGCCGGCAGCGACGAGGAGCACGGTCACACCGGGGCGGGTGTCCTGCTTCGACTCGGTCGTCATGGCGGCGGCCGTCCTGTGGAGGGTCAGAATCCGCTCTCGACGGCCGCAACTGCGACCTCGGGAGCGCTCGTGAAAAGTATCACAAAGTCTCGGGCAAGCCCGAATCGCTGCTGGATCCGGGCCGGTGCAGGACAGGGAGCACGAAGGTCATGACCAGCACGAAGACGAAGGCGGCCCCCAGTCCCCACCAGGTGGGCGCACCGCCGAAGAGGCTGACGACCACGGACCCACCGGCGACCAGGGCCGCCCACATCCACATGATGTAGACCGCGCGACGCTGCGAGTGGCCGATCTCCAGGAGCCGGTGGTGGAGGTGCTGCTTGTCGGGCGAGAACGGCGACCGGCCGGCCCGCGTGCGGCGTACGACCGCGAGCACCAGGTCTGCCACCGGCACCATCAACAGCGAGGCAGGCAGCAGCAGCGGCAGGATGGTGACGAAGATGGGGTTGCCGTCGGACGTGATCTCGTTGCCCGCGAACTGCCCGGTGATGGTCAGGGTGCTGGCGGACAGCACCAGCCCGATCAGCATCGAGCCGGAGTCGCCCATGAAGAGCCGGGCCGGGTGGAAGTTATGCGGCAGGAAGCCGGCACAGGCGCCCGCCAGGCTCGCCGTCAACAAGGCGGCCGTCGTGGCCAGGGTGAGCTCGTTCACGCTCGACAGGAAGTAGGAGAACAGGAAGAAGGCCACGGCCCCGATGCCCACCACTCCTGCTGCGAGGCCGTCGAGACCGTCGACGAAGTTGACCGCGTTCATGGTCCCGACCACCACGATCACGCTCAGCAGTGCCCCCTGGGCCGGGTCGATCGAGAACTGGTCCCCGTCGAGCTGCGGGAAGAAGTAGAACTGGACGCCGAAGACCACGAGCAGGGCGGCGGCGAGCACCTGACCGCCGAACTTCGTCAGCGCGTCGATGTCGAAGATGTCGTCCAGGACTCCGACCGCGCACACCAGGGCCCCCGCCAGGAGGACGACGCCGGCGTCGCGGAAGACGAAGCCCTCGCTGCGAGAGAGGAACGGCAGCTCGCGCGCGACGAGGTAGGCGGCCACCAGCCCACCGAGCATGGCGATCCCACCGAGGTAGGGGATCGGCTCGACGTGCACGTCGCGGTCGCGGACCTGCGCGACGGCGCCGGTCCGAAGGGCGATCTCGCGCGCGACCACCGTCAGGAGGTAGGTGACCGTCCCGGCCACCAGGAAGACGAGGAGGTATTCGCGCATCAGCCGTCGTCCGTGAGACGCGCTCCGAGCGGTTCCAGCACGGTGTTGAGGTCGTCCAGTGACAGTGCACCCCGCCGCAGGATCCGGCCCTGGGCGCCCGTGCAGTCGACGATGGTCGAGGCGTCTGCACCGGGCGAGCTGCCGGCATCGACGATGACCTCGACCCGGTCCCCCAGCATCGTCTCCGCCTGGTCGGCATCGACGGCGGCGGGGCGCCCCGACAGGTTGGCGGAGCTCACTGCAAGCGGCCCGGTGCGCTCCAACACGGCGAGAGCGACCTCGTGGTCGGGCATGCGGACCGCGACGGTGCCACGGGTCTCGCCGAGGTCCCACTGGAGAGATGTCTGCTGGCGGCACACGATGGTGAGGGGTCCGGGCCAGAACTTCTCGATGAGGGCGCGTGCGTAGTCGGGGACCCCGACCGCCAACGCGTCCAGGGTCGTCGCCGCGCTCACCAGGACCGGGGGCGGCATGTCCCGGCCGCGGTTCTTGGCGTCCAACAGGGCCTGCACCGCCTCGACCGAGAACGCATCGGCAGCGATTCCGTAGACGGTGTCCGTGGGAAGCACCACCAGCTCACCACGCCGGATCGCCATGGATGCCGCCTCGATGGCTGCCTCACGCTCGTCGTCGGTCGACACCCCAAGCCGTTGCACCCGTCTATCGTGCCAGTCGGGCCGTGGTAAAGCGCGGACGGCCTGCCAGATCGCGGTGGTCGGCCACCTCGGTCCACCTGCCCGTGGCCCTGAAGACAGCAGGAGCGGACTCGCCCTGTGCGTCGGCGTGCTCGGCGCCGACGACTCCCCCGAGTCGCAGGAGCACGGCGGCGTGGTCTGCCAGGACGCGCATGGCGACCAGCCCGTCGTCCCCGGAGAACAGCGCGAGGTGGGGGTCATGGTCGCGCGCCTCCGGAGCGACCGACTCCCAGGCCTCGAGCGGGATGTAGGGCGGGTTGCAGACGACCACGTCGACGGTGCCGAGAAGGTCGTCGAAGGCGTCCGCCATGTCCCCGTGTCGCAGGTCCACCCCGGTCCCGGCCAGGTTGCGCTCGGCCCAGTGGTGGGCGGACTCGTCGAGCTCGACGGCATGGACGACCGCGTCGGGGACCTCGTGGGCCACTGCCTTGGCGATGGCCCCCGACCCCGTGCACAGGTCGACCACCACCGGCGCCCGTCCCGCGCTCGAGGCGACCGCGAGAGCCGCGTCGATCGCCCAGCCCGCGAGGAGCTCCGTCTCCGGCCGGGGCACGAAGACTCCAGGGCCGACGTCGAGCTCGACGTGGCGGAAGTACGCCGCCCCGGTGAGGTGCTGCAGGGGCTCCCGCGCGCTCCGGCGCTCCACAAGGCGGTCGAAACGCTCCGCCAGCTCGCTGGGCACGGTGTCGACGCGGAAGAGGTCCTTGCGCTCGACTCCGTGCACGTGTGCCAGCAGCTCTGCCGCGTCGTGCTCGGGGCTCGAGACACCGGCCGCCGCCAGCCGCCTGGTCGCCGCGGTCAGCAACGCCCGTGGCGTCGGGGGCGTCCGGGGCGTCCGGGACTCGCTCACGACTCCATCGCCTCGAGGCGCGAGGCGAGGTCGGCCTCCACGCACGACTGCAGGACCGGGCCCAGCGCCCCGTCCAGGACGGTGTCCAGGTTGTAGGACTTGAAGCCGGTGCGGAGGTCGGAGATCCGGTTCTCCGCGAAGGGGTAGGTGCGGATGCGCTCGGAGCGGTCCACCGTACGGATCTGGCTCTTGCGCGCGGCGCTGGCCTGCGCGTTGGCCTCCTCCTCCGCAGCGGCGAGCAACCGGGCCCGCAGGATCCGCATGGCCGACTCCTTGTTCTGGAGCTGGCTCTTCTCGTTCTGGCAGCTCGCCACGATCCCGCTCGGCACGTGCGTGATCCGGACCGCCGAATCGGTGGTGTTGACGCTCTGCCCGCCCGGACCGGACGAGCGATAGACGTCGATGCGCAGGTCGGCGTCGTGGACCTCGACGTCGATGTCTTCGGCCTCCGGCATGACCAGGACGCCCGCGGCACTCGTGTGGACGCGCCCCTGTGACTCGGTGACGGGCACACGCTGCACGCGGTGAACACCGCCCTCGAACTTGAGCAGGGCGTACGGCGCCTCGCCGGGCTCCGCGATGCCCTTGGCCTTCACCGCGACGGTCACGGACTTGTAGCCACCCAGGTCCGACTCGGTGGCGTCCAGCACCTCGGTGCTCCAGCCGCGCTGGTCGGCGAACCGGGTGTACATCCTCAGCAGGTCGGCAGCGAAGAGGGCCGACTCCTCGCCACCCTCTCCTGCCCTCACCTCGAGCAGCGCGTCCTTGGCGTCCGTGGCCTCCCGGGGAACCAGGAGGTGGCGCAGCCGCTCGCTGGCCTTGTCGCGCTCGGCGCTCAGCTGCACGGCCTCGTCGGCGAAGGCAGGGTCCTCGCTCGCGAGCTCGCGGGCCGCCTCGATGTCGTCCCCGAGCTCCTGCCAGCGACGCCAGGTGGCGACGATGGCCGACAACTCGGCGTACCGCTGGTTGAGGCGCTTGGCAAGGCGCTGGTCCGCATGCGTCTCCGGCTCGGCGAGACGACCCTCGAGGTCGGCGTGCTCGGCCACGAGCCCTTCAACGGCCTCGAACAAGGTGGATCTCCTCAAGCGGTGGTCGAGAGTGGTCTCGACCGGCGGGCGGGTGGGGAAATGCACAGCGCCGACCACCCGCTGCTGCGGGAGGTCGGCGCTGGAAAGGAGCTACTTGCTCTCGGCAGCCTCTGCCTCGGCGGGCTCGGCCTTGCCGGCCTTCTTGGCGTAGCGAGCCTCGAAGCGGGCAACGCGGCCGCCGGTGTCGAGGATCTTCTGCTTGCCGGTGTAGAACGGGTGGCACTGCGAGCAGACGTCGGCCTTGAGGGCGCCGGAGGTCGCGGTGCTGCGGGTGGTGAAGTTTGCGCCGCAGGTGCAGGTGACCGTGGTCTCCACGTATGCGGGGTGGATGTCCTTCTTCATGGGGTGTCGTCCTCTCAAACGATGCGCCGGGTCGCCTGCGCGGGATGCGCTGAGCGTGAACCGGAGCCAGCACGCAAGTGTGCCACTGCCACCAACGCTAGTGCGAATCAGGAGATTCCCGCGCCAGCAGGGTGTCCACCCGCTTGGCGAGCTCGCGCGGGCTGAACGGCTTGGTGATGTAGTCGTCAGCCCCGGACTCGAAGCCTGTGGCGACGTCGGACTCCTGGGCACGAGCCGTCAGCAGCACGACCGGCAGGTCCGCCAGCGTCGGGTCGGCGCGGATCAACCGCACGGCCTCCAGCCCGGACATGCCGGGCATCATCACGTCAAGCACGGCCAGGTCCGGACGCTGCGCGCGGCATGCTTCGACCGCCGCCGCCCCGTCAGCGACGGCCACGATGTCGTGCCCCATCGCCGAAAGCTTGAACTCGACAAGCTCACGGATGTCGATGTCGTCGTCTGCGACAACGATGCGTGCCATATCTGAACCCCTTTGGTCGTTCGCTGACTCTAGCGGTGGTTTGGGCCTCACATGGCGCGACCGGTTTTTTGCTGCTTCGTCAGGAACTCGATGTTGTTCTGGGACTTGCCGAGCTGCTCCAGGAGGGCAGGCACCGCGGCCACCGGATCGGCGGCCATCCGCGAGCGCAGGGACTGGACGATTCCGGACTCCTGCTCGCTCGTCAGGAGTGCCTCCTGACGCGTGCCCGACGCCACGATGTCCACCGCCGGGAAGGTGTGTGCCCTCGCGAGCTCACGGCGCAGGCGCAGCTCCATGTTGGCGGTGCCCCCCAGCTCCTCGAAGATCACCTCGTCGGTTGCCGACCCGGTCTCGACGAGGACGGTCGCGAGCACGGTCAACGACCCGCCGCCCTCGACGTTGCGTGCGGCGCCGAACAGCTGCTTGGGAGGATGCACCGCGGCGGCGTCCACACCACCAGCGAGGGTGCGGCCGCTGGCCGGTGCGGAGACGTTGTAGGCGCGGGCCAGGCTGGTCAGGGAGTCGAGCAGGACCAGCACGTCGTGGCCGAGCTCGACGAGGCGCTTGGCTCGCTCGATGGCGAGCTCCGCCACCATCGTGTGGTCGCTCGCCGGCCGGTCGAAGGTCGAGGCGATGACCTCGCCCTTCACGGCACGCTGGAAGTCGGTGACCTCCTCCGGGCGGGCGTCGAGAAGCACCACCATCAGGTGCACGTCGGGATTGTTGCGGGAGACGGAACCGGCGATGGACTGCAGCATCGTGGTCCGGCCGGACTTCGGCGGCGCGACGATCATGCCGCGCTGGCCCTTGCCGACAGGCGCTGCGATGTCGATGACCCGGCCGGTCAGGTTGGTGGCGTCTGTTTCCAGGCGCAACCGCTCGGTGGGGTGCACCGGCGTGAACGTCTCGAACTCCAGCCGCTCACGGGCAGCCTCCGGGTCGGACCCGTTGATGCTGTCGATCCGCACCATCGGGTTGAACTTCTCCTTGCGCTCGCCCTCGCGGGGCTGACGCACCTGACCCATGACGGCGTCTCCGCGACGCAGTCCGAACTTCCGCACCATCGACAGCGAGAGGTAGACGTCGTCGGTGCCGGGAAGGTAGCCGGACGTGCGGACGAAGGCGTAGTTGTCCAGCACGTCCAGGATGCCGGCAGCCGGCACCAGGACGTCATCCTCGAGCACCGTGGTGTCCGGTTCGTTGCGCCCGCCCGTGGCACGGACGCCCTGGCGATCGCGGTCACGATCGCGGCCGCGGCGGCGGCGGTTGCGTCGACTGCCACCCTCGCCGTCGTCGTCGAGGTCGTCGGTCTGGCCCTGCTGCTGACCCTGCTGCTGACCCTGCTGCTGGCCCTGCTGCTGGCCCTGCTGCTGGCCCTGCTGGTTGCGGCCCTGCCCCTGGTCGTTGGCCTGCTTCTCCTGCTGGGCGGTCTGCCGAGGTTCGGACTTCGCCTCCTGGGACTGCTGGGCCTTCTCGCGCTGGTCGCGCTGGCCGCCCTGCTGGCCGCCCTGGTCGGACGGCTTCTCGGAGCCGCTCTGCTGGTTGGACTGGCGGTTGCGGGTCCGCTGGCGACCGCTGGTCTCCCCCGGCTGGTCTCCCGCGTCGGTGCGGGTGCCCTGTTCGGGGTTGCCGGACCTGGACTCGGTGTCGGGGGCGGAGTTCGATCCCGTGTCCGATCCGGTGTCCGATGCTCTGTCCCGGGAGCTGTCCGACTGGGACTCGGAGCGTGACGGGGACTGCGACTCGCCCTGCGACTCGGGCTGGGCGTCGGACTTCGGCGCGGTCGTCCTGGAGGCTCCGCCACGGGTACGGGTGGTCTTCACCACGCGAGACGGCGCGGGCTTCTCGATCTCCGCAGCGGGCTTGTCCGTCGCCGCAGCGGGCTTGTCCGTCGCCGCAGCGGGCTTCTCGGTCGCCCGGGCGGACTTGGCGGCGCCGCCACTCGAACCACCCTGGGCGCCCTTGATGGCTTCGACGAGCTGGGCCTTCTTCATCGACCCCACACCGGCGATGCCCATGCCGCCGGCCATCGACTTCAGGTCTGCGAGCAGCATGGAGTTGAGCCCACCGCCACGCTTCTTCGCAGACGTGGCAGCAGCGGGGGCGTCAGTTGTGTCAGTCACGTGAGTCCAACTCGGTTGTGGCGCCGCGGCCCCGGTCCGTAGGAGGGTCTGTAGGAGGGCGGCAGCGCATGTCGTCAGGACGAACCCCGGCGACCAGATGGCCGCACGCGAGAGTTGCCTCGCACCGGAGCAGCAAGAGCGGCGATCCTGTGAAGGACGCCATCTTCACGCCGTACGGCGCAGCGCGATGCTAACACCAGCGCTGCCCGCGCCGGTTCAGTCCCCGACGAGCGCGCCAGTAGGCTCCACGTCGAGCTCGTGGCACGTCCAACCGGCGGGACTGCGCTCCGCGACGTCGCGGTCCGTTCCGCCCGTGAAGGCCAGCACCGTGGGACCGGCACCGCTGATCACCGCTGGGATCCCGTCCGCCCGCAGCGAGTGCATCAGGGCCAGGGACTCGGGCATGGCCGGCTCGCGCTGGTCCTGGTGGAGGTAGTCGCGCGTGGCAGCGAGCAGGTGCTCGGGCCTGCCGGCCAGCGCCGCCACCAGCAGGGCAGTCCGGCCGCTGTTGGCTGCGGCGTCGGCGTGGGGCACGACGGCCGGCAGGAGACCGCGGGCGACCTTCGTCTCGACCGGCGTCGGCGGCACGAACACCACGGCCGCGACCCGGGGGTCCACACCCGTCGGCACGGCGTACCACTGCTCGTCCTGTCGACCTGAGATCACGAACCCGCCGTAGAAGGCAGGTGCGACGTTGTCGGGGTGTCCCTCGATGTCGGCCGCCAGACGGAACAAGGACTCGTCGTCGAGCAACAGCTGTCCCCCGGCGACGAGGGCGCGCGCCAGTGACACGCCGCCGACGATGGCCGCCGAGGACGAGCCGAGCCCTCGGCCGTGCGGGATGACGTTGACGCATCGCAGGGCCAGGCCGGCTGGCTCCGCCGCCATCGCCGCGAAGGCTGCCCTCATCGAGCGGACGACGAGGTGCGTCTCGTCGCGCGGGACGTCGTCGGCTCCGGCGCCGGTCACCTCGATGTGGAGGCCACCGTCGGTGACCTCCGCCGCCAGCGAGTCGCGCAGCGAGAGGGCGAGACCGAGCGAGTCGAAGCCCGGCCCGAGGTTGGCCGACGTGGCCGGCACGGTGACCCGGACCGTGCCGCGAACGAAGGTCGCCATGCCTAGCGAAGCCCGGCTGCGGCCGCAGCGGCGTCCACGTCCGCATCGACGATGGTGTCGACGATGTCGGTGAAGGACTCGAGTGCCGTGGCGGTGTCCTTGAGGCCGTGCCCGGTGACCGTGATCGCCACCGTCTTGCCGGCGTAGGTCTCACCGGCGGCCAGCTCGCTGAGCAGGCCCGCGATGCCCGCTGCGGAGGCGGGCTCCACGAAGACGCCGTCGTGCCGGGCGAGCTCCACCTGCGCCGTGAGGATCTGGGCGTCCGACAGGGCCGCGAAGCGCCCACCCGACTCGGTGGCTGCCGCCTCGGCCAGCTTCCACGACGCCGGGTTGCCGATGCGAATGGCGGTCGCCTTGGTCTCCGGGTCGGGGAACGGCTCCCCCGTCACGAGCGGAGCGGCGCCTTCGGCCTGGAAGCCGCGCATGACGGGTCGCTTGGAGGAACGGCCGAGGTCGGCGTACTGCTCGTAGCCCATCCAGTAGGCGGAGATGTTCCCGGCGTTGCCCACCGGCAGGAGATGGAAGTCGGGGGCGTCGCCGAGGAAGTCGCAGATCTCGAAGGCGGCCGTCTTCTGGCCCTGGAGCCGGACCGGGTTGACCGAGTTCACGAGTGCGACGGGGTAGTTCCACGCCAGGCCCTTGGCCATCTGCAGGCAGTGGTCGAAGTTGCCGCGCACCATGATGATCTGGGCGCCGTGGACGACCGCCTGGGCCATCTTGCCGGCGGCGATCTTGCCCTCCGGGACAAGCACGAGCGGCTTGAGCCCCGCCTTCGCCGCGTAGGCCGCCATGGACGCCGACGTGTTGCCCGTCGAGGCGCAGACCACGGCCTTCGCACCGTCGTGCTTGGCCACCGAGATCGCCGTCGTCATACCGCGATCCTTGAACGAACCGGTCGGGTTGTTGCCCTCGACCTTGAGCCAGACGTCGCCGCCGGTGAGGGAGGAGAGCCAGTCCGAGTGCACCAGCGGGGTGCCGCCCTCACGCAGGGTGACCGGCACGAGCGCGTCGGGCAGCAGGTCGATGAGCTCGCGGTACTCCTCGATCAGCCCCCGCCACTGACCGTTGGTGTGAGTCATTCCGGGCCGCCCTCCACGCGCATGACCGAGGTGACGTCGCGGACGATGTCCATGTTGCGCAGGTGCTCCACCGTCGCGCTCAGCGCCGCGTCAGTGGCGCCGTGGCTGACCACGACGAGCTGGGCATCTGCGCCGCGACCCTCCTGGCGCACCGTCTGGATCGAGACGTCGTTGTCGGCGAAGGCCATGGCCACTGCGGCGAGCACACCCGAACGGTCGTCCACGTCGAGTGCGACGTGGTAGCGGGTGCGGGTCTCGCCCATCGGCAGGACAGCGCGATCGGCGTACGCCGACTCGCCGGCGCCCACCGTGTTGCTGAGCCGGTTGCGGGCGATTGTGACGAGGTCACCCAGGACTGCGCTCGCGGTCGGGGACCCACCGGCACCGGGACCGTAGAACATCAGCTGCCCGGCCGCCTCGGACTCGACGAAGACCGCGTTGTAGGCGCCGCGCACGCTGGCGAGCGGGTGCGAGCGCGGGATCATGGCGGGGTGCACGCGGGCAGCGACCTTGCCGTCGCGCAGCTCGCAGATCGCGAGAAGCTTGACGACTGAGCCCATCTCACGCGCGGACTGCACGTCGGCCGCGGTGACCTCGGAGATGCCCTCGCGTTAGACGTCGGAGGCGGTGACCCGGGAGTGGAAGGCCAGGCTCGCCAGGATCGCGGCCTTGGCGGCGGCGTCGAATCCCTCGACGTCGGCGGTGGGATCGGCCTCGGCATAGCCGAGGTCCTGGGCCTCCTCGAGCGCCTCGGAGAACCCGGCGCCGGAGGAGTCCATCTTGTCGAGGATGAAGTTGGTCGTGCCGTTGACGATGCCGAGCACCCGGGTGACCTTGTCGCCCGCGAGCGACTCGCGCAGCGGACGCAGGATCGGGATCGCCCCGGCGACTGCTGCTTCGTAGTAGAGGTCCCGCTCCGCCTTCGCGGCCGCCTCGAAGAGGGTCGGTCCGTCCTCGGCGAGGAGCGCCTTGTTGGCCGTGACGACGCTGGCACCGTTCTCCAGGGCGCTGAGGATCAGTGACCGGGCGGGCTCGATGCCGCCGATCACCTCGATCACGAGGTCGACGTCCTCGCGCGCAGCCAGCCCGGCCGCGTCGGTCGTCAGCAGTCCGTCGGGCACCTCCACGTCGCGCTGCGCGTCCAGGCGGCGTACGGCGACACCGACCAGCTCGACCCGAGCACCTACCCGGGCCGCCAGGTCGTCCGACTGCTCCATGAGCAGCCGCACCACCTGTGCGCCCACGGAACCGCACCCGAGCACAGCGACCTTCAGTCGCTTGTCTGCCTCACCCATCACGCACCCACGTCTGTAGCCAACAAGTCGTCCTCAGTCTCCCTGCGCAGGACGACGGAAATCTTCCCGTCCCGCACAGCGATCACCGGAGGACGCAAGGCATGGTTGTAGTTCGACGCCATCGAGCGGCAGTAGGCGCCCGTTCCGGGCACTGCCACCAGGTCGCCCGGAGCCACGTCGGCCGGGAGGAACTCGTCCTTGACGAGGATGTCGCCGGCCTCGCAGTGCTTGCCGACGACCCGGGCGAGCCGGGGCGGGGCCGCGGAGGTGCGGTTGGCCAGGGTCGCCGAGTAGTCGGCGTCGTACAGCGCGGTCCGGATGTTGTCGCTCATCCCGCCGTCGACCGAGACGTAGGTGCGCCGGGCGCCGCCGTCGAGGGCAACGTCCTTGACCGTGCCGACGGTGTAGACGGTGCACATGGCGGGGCCGACGATGGCGCGTCCGGGCTCGATGCTCAGCCGGGGCTCGTCGATGCCGAGCGCGCGGCACTCGTGCTCCACGATCTTGGTCATCTCGGTGGCGAGCTGCGCTGGGTCGCTGGGGTCGTCCTGGGTCGTGTAGGCGATGCCGAAGCCGCCGCCGAGGTCCATCTCGGGCATCGCGACACCGATCTCCACGCTCACCCGTGCGTGCAGGGCCAGCACTCGCCGGGCCGCCACCTCGAACCCTGAGGAGTCGAAGATCTGGCTGCCGATATGGCTGTGCAGGCCCAACAGGTCCAGTCCGGAGGCGTCGTGCACGCGGCGTACGGCCTCGAGCGCGTCACCACTGGTGATCGAGAACCCGAACTTCTGGTCCTCGTGCGCGGTGGCGATGTATTCGTGGGTGTGCGCCTCGACGCCGGCGGTCACCCGCACCATCACCCTGGCGCGGCGACCGAGCTCCGATGTCAGTCGCTCGAGGCGCTCGATCTCGTGGAACGAGTCGACGATGATCCGACCCACCCCCAGCTCGAGCGCCCGCGACAGCTCACCCTCGGTCTTGTTGTTGCCGTGGAAGCCCACCCGATCCATCGGGAAGCCGGCCCGCTCGGCGACCGTGAGCTCGCCGCCCGAGCAGACGTCGAGGTTGAGACCCTCCTCGGCCAGCCAGCGCACGGTGGTCGTGGAGAGGAAGGCCTTTCCTGCATAGAAGACGTCGTAGGCGGCGAAGGCCTCCTTGAAGGCCCGGGCGCGGGCGCGGAAGTCGACCTCGTCCAGGACATAGGCGGGGCTGCCCTCCTGCGCGACGACGTCGAGCAGGGTCACCCCCCCGACGCTGAGCACACCGTCGGCCTTGCGGGCCGTGTCGGACCACAGCAGCGGCACGAGCTCGTTGGGGTCGGTGGGCTCGCTGAGCCACGAGGGGCCGCCCGGGCGCAGCTGGTTGAGCGCTCCGTCAGCGTGCGCCCAGCCGGACGGATGGGAGGTGGGCACGACTCACATCCGCTCGGGGGCGGAGACGCCGAGCAGCGCGAGGCCGTTGGCGATGACCGTCCGCGTCGCTGCGACCACCATGAGGCGGGCCTCGTTGACCGGGGCGACCGGCTCGTCGCCCTGGGGCAGCATGCGGCACTCCTTGGTGTCGTACCACTTGTTGAAGACCGCAGCGGTGTCCTCGAGGTAGCGCGCGACCCGGTGGGGAGCACGGAGCTCGGCCGCGGCGGTCACGACCCGGGGGAACTCCGCCAGCGCGCGGAGGAGCGTGCCGTCGAGCTCGTGGGTCAGCAGCGTCGGGTCGAAGTCCTGCCCGGGCAGCTTCATCCCCAGAGCGGCGGCGTTCTCCATCATCCGGCAGGTGCGCGCGTGGGCGTACTGCACGTAGTAGACCGGGTTGTCGTTGGACGCCTTGGCCCAGAGGTCCAGGTCGAGGTCGATGGTGGTGTCGTTGGTGTAGCGCGCCAGGGCGTAGCGGGCTGCATCGACGCCGATCGCGTCCACGAGGTCGCCGATGGAGACCGTCGTGCCCGCCCGCTTGGACATCCGCAGCGGCTTGCCCTCGCGGAGCAGGTTGACCATCTGCCCGATCAGGATCTCGAGGTCCTTGCCGGGCTCGTCGCCGAAGGCGGCGCACATGGCGTTCATCCGGCCGACATATCCGTGGTGGTCGGCGCCGAGCATGATGAAGCAGCGGTCGAAGCCCCGCTCCTTCTTGTCGAGGTAGTAGGCGAGGTCGCCGGAGATGTAGGCACCCTGTCCGTCGGACTTGATGATCACCCGGTCCTTGTCATCGCCGTACTTCTCCGTCTTGAGCCAGAGGGCGCCTTCGGACTCGTAGGTGTTGCCCATCTCGGTGAGGCGGGCGACGGCGCGATCGACGGCTCCGGACTCGTGCAGGTTGTTCTCGTGGAAGTAGACGTCGAAGTCGACCCCGAAGTGGTGGAGCGACTGCTTGATCTCGGCGAACATCAGCTCGACGCCCTCGGCGCGGAAGATCTCCTGCGCCTCCTCCGCGGGCAGGTCGAGCACCTCGGGCCGCTTCGCCACGACGTCCTTGGCGATCTCCTCGATGTAGGCGCCGCCGTAGCCGTCCTCGGGCACCGGGCGACCTTTCGACCACGCGAGCAGCGAGGAGCTGAACCGGTCGAGCTGGGCGCCATGGTCGTTGAAGTAGTACTCCCGGGTGACCTCGGCGCCGGAGAAGCTGAAGACCCGCCCGAGGGCGTCACCGACGGCAGCCCAGCGGACACCCCCGATGTGCAGCGGGCCGGTGGGGTTGGCCGAGACGAACTCGAGGTTGATCTTCTCCCCCGCGAAGTCGTCGTTGGCGCCGTACGCCGAACCGGCCGCCACGATGTCGGCCGCGACCTGGCCCTGGGCACCCGCAGCCACGGTGATGTTGAGGAAGCCGGGCCCCGCCACCTCGACCGCAGCGATACCGGGGGCCTCGGTCAGCCGGCTGCTCACGAGCTCGGCGAACGCGCGCGGGTTGGTGCCGGCCCGTTTCGCGAGCTGCAGGGCGACGTTGGTGGCGTAGTCGCCGTGACCCTTCTGCCGCGGGCGCTCCACCGTGACATTCGCCGGGACTCCGTCGGGCAGGGTCACGGAGCCGTCGGCCACGAGGGCTTCGAGCACGTCGACGATGGTCAGGGAGAGCTGGTCCGGGGTCACTGACCCAGCCTATCGGCGCCGCTCGTCCGCCCCGAACCGGTTTCGCCGTGTGGCAACCGGGGTTGTAGGGTCTGCTTCGCCCGAGCCTCCGTAGCTCAGGGGATAGAGCACTGGTTTCCGGTACCAGGTGTCGCAGGTTCGAATCCTGCCGGAGGCGCTTTCTTCTTTCTCAGTGCAGCCCCTGGCGGTCGGTCAGCAACCACCCAGCGTCGCGTCGCTCCGGGCGGCGTTGCCCAGCCGGCGCGCCTGCGCCACGTCGGGGTAGACCACGCTCTGGCCCGCCGTCGAACCGATCCGGCCGCGGATGACGCACGTGGTGATCCTGCGGGGTTCGACCTGGGCGACCGCCTGCGCCAGCTCGTAGAGCTCGGCCGGCCCCACATTCGTCGCCATGTGCTTGAGCACCGTCATGACGCCACGCTCGATGAAGCCCGGCCGGTCGGCCTGCGACCTGATGCGGGCGTGGATGCCCCGCAGCGTCCGCTGCTGGTTGGCGGAACGGTCGAAGTCCCCGCCCGGCAGCTCCTTGCGGATGCGTGAGAACGCCATGGCGTCGTAGCCGCCGAGATGGATGCGACCCGCCCGGAACCCCTCCTTCTTCAGGTAGGGATCCTTGAAGGCACGCGGGTTGCTCACCTCGATGCCGCCGATGTCGTCGACCATGTCCTCGAAGAACGGGAACCGGGTGACCAGGACGTAGTCGGGGGTGATGCCGATCAGGTCGGCCATGGCCGCCGCCATCGCCTCCGGACCCCCGAAGTAGAGGGCGGAGTTGATCTTCTGCATGCCGTGACCGGGGAGGGAGACCCAGGAGTCCCGCGGTACGCCGATGGCGGTGGCCG
Source organism: Nocardioides sp. (assembly GCF_025964975.1). Lineage (GTDB taxonomy): Bacteria > Actinomycetota > Actinomycetes > Propionibacteriales > Nocardioidaceae > Nocardioides. Next base: position 2,928 of record NZ_JAOPXV010000194.1, on the reverse strand, counting down.
AGTCCGTCCGGGTGTTGACGCCGACGAGCTGGAGGGCGTCACCGCGACTGTGCAACATGTCCTGACCCGGGCGGGCGTCGGAGCCGACCGCCAGGATCCAGATGACGTCGGAGCCCACCGACACGCCCCCGGCCCGCTTGATGCGGACGAGCTCGACGTCGGTGGTCTGGACCGACGACGGGGGTACGGCGAAGGCCACCACCGCCAGGACCAGGCAGAGAACGCCTGTCCGCAAGGTCCGCACCAGCGGGAATCCCCGAACAACCATCACAGCCACCCCTTCGAGACGTCGTAGCCGAAGACCTTCCAGCCGCCCGGTCCGCGCGTGAGGAACAGCCGTCCCCGCAGCTGCAGCCGCTTCGCCCCCGCGTCGGCCTCCGTACCCGTGACGCGGAGCCGCAGGTCGAAACGTGCGGTCACCGACCTGACGCGCTTGTTGACCGCCAACAGGTCCAGGTGCACCTTGCGCATCAGCGGAGTGATGGCTGCGGCCTCGAGGCGGCTGTTGGTCATGAGCTCCCGGTCGGCCTTCGCTCGCACCCGAGCGCCCTCGGTGAAGCCGGGGAAGGCCGCGGCGACGTCGGCGCCCGCCGAGGAGTCTGTCGAGAGGTAGGCGGCTTCCCACCAGCGGTCGATGACGGTCGTGACCTGCTTGCGCACCGCGATGCGTCGCGGACCCGGAAGCCGGCCGACCAGCCGACCGAGGGCGGTGGTCGTCCGCAGCTCGGCCGTCGGCGTCGTGGCGCCGACGTGGCTGGCAGTCGCCCCCGGCCCCCCGTCAGTCGTCGACTCGGTGTCGCCGCGGCCCGAGAGGCTGCAGGACGCGAACAGGGCCAGGCACAGCACCAGGGCGCTGGCTCGCGCCCGGGCCTGTGCGGTCCGGCCCGGGAGGGACGTTGTCATGGGCTCTCCAGTGGTGGTGCTGTGGTGCTGGACACCTTGCCCCAAAACCCCCCCTCCGGCCCTGCATTTGCGCGCGTGTGGGACTAGCCTTGACAACCGATCGCAAATCCCCACCTGCCTATCCGGAAGAGGCGAACCCAGCCGTGCCGCAGTCCCCCACTCATCAGTCCGTCAACGCAGGCGTTGCTCCGTCCACCGACATGGGAGCCAACGAGTGGCTCGTGGACGAGATGCGGGAGCAGTTCGTCCGTGATCCGGGCAGTGTCACGCCCGAGTGGGCGGCGTACTTCTCGGCCAACGGCAATGGGCAGGACAAGTCCCAGGACAGGACCCCTGACTCCGCGCGGGGAAGCGAGGCCTCCGGCACCCCGAAGGCTGCGACTCCCGCCCAGGAGCCGGCGAAGGCGAAGGAGCCGGGGAAGGCCACGGCGAACGCGTCAACTGAGCAACCGGCCGCGGCCAAGCCCGCCCCGGCAGCGCAGGCCAAGCCGCGTCCGGCCGCAGCCGCCGCCGAGCCTGCTCAGGGCACGACGAAGCCGGTCGCCAAGGACCCGATGCCCGCCGCGCCGGCGGCTGTCAGTGACGAGCCGACGCACACGGTGCTGCGCGGGATCGCCGCCGCCACCGTGAAGAACATGGACCTCTCGCTGACCGTGCCGACGGCCACCTCGGTGCGGACCCTGCCGGTCAAGCTCCTGTGGGACAACCGCACGGTCATCAACAACCACCTCGCCCGCGCTCGCGGCGGCAAGGTGTCCTTCACGCACCTCATCGGCTACGCCCTCGTCCAGGCGATCAAGTCGATGCCGGAGATGAACAACTCCTACGCCGCCGTCGACGGCAAGCCCACCATGGTCACCCCGGCGCACATCAACCTCGGACTGGCCGTCGACCAGCAGAAGCCCGACGGCACGCGCCAGCTCGTCGTCCCCTCCATCAAGGGGTGCGAGTCGATGGACTTCGCCGGGTTCTGGACGGCGTACGAAGAGATCATCAAGCGCGCCCGCGACAACAAGCTCACGATGGACGACTACTCCGGCACCACGTTGAGCCTCACCAACGTCGGCGGGCTCGGCACCCACCACCCCGTGCCGCGCCTCATGCCCGGCCAGTCGGTGATCCTCGGTGTCGGAGCCATGGAGTTCCCTGCCGAGTGGCAGGGCGCCTCGGACGAGACCGTCAACCGCAACGGCATCAGCAAGGTCATGACGCTGACCTCGACCTACGACCACCGGGTGATCCAGGGCGCGCAGTCGGGCGAGTTCCTCAAGCGCATGCACGCGCTGCTGCTCGGCGAGGAGAACTTCTACGACGACATCTTCCGCTCGCTGCGCATCCCCTACGAGCCCATCCGCTGGGCCAAGGACATCGTCGCCACGCACGACGACGACATCGTCAAGCAGGCCCGGATCCTCGAGCTCATCCACGCCTACCGCGTGCGCGGACACATGATGGCCGACACCGACCCGCTGGAGTACCGGCAGCGCAGCCACCCCGACCTGGAGATCGAGTCTCACGGGCTGACCCTGTGGGACCTCGACCGCGAGTTCGCGACCGGCTCCTTCGGCGGCGAGGGCCGTCGGTTCATGAAGCTGCGCAACATCCTGGGGATCCTGCGCGACTCCTACTGCCGCACCACCGGCATCGAATACATGCACATCATGGATCCCGAGCAGCGTCAGTGGATCCAGGAGCGGGTGGAGCAGCCGCACACCAAGCCCCCGCGCGAGGAGCAGCTGCGGATCCTGCTGAAGCTCAACCAGGCGGAGGCGTTCGAGACCTTCCTGCAGACGAAGTTCGTCGGGCAGAAGCGCTTCTCCCTCGAGGGCGGCGAGACGACGATCCCGCTCATCGACGAGATCTGCGAGGCGGCCGCAGAGGTCGGCCTCGACGAGGTCGCGATGGGAATGGCACACCGCGGCCGTCTCAACGTGCTCGCCAACATCGTGGGCAAGAAGTACAGCCAGATCTTCCGCGAGTTCGAGGGCAACATCGACCCGCGGACCGTCCAGGGCTCCGGCGACG
>NZ_JAOPXV010000186.1 GCF_025964975.1 Nocardioides sp. | reverse complement strand
CCGGATATCTCCTGAAGGACTCCTCGATCGAGGAGGTGGCGCAGGCGGTCCGCGTGGTCAACGAGGGCCAGTCGCTGATCAGCCCGTCGATGGCGGTCAAGCTGATCGACGAGTTCAAGCAGATGTCCAAGCCCAACAAGGAGCGGAGCACTGCGCTCAAGCTCACCGACCGCGAGCTCGAGGTGCTGCGGCTGGTCGCCAAGGGCCTGAACAACCGCGAGGTCGCCAAGGAGCTGTTCATCTCCGAGAACACCGTGAAGAACCACGTGCGCAACATCTTGGAGAAGCTGCAGCTGCACTCCCGGATGGAAGCCGTGATGTATGCCATGAAGGAAAAGCTGCTCGACCTTCCCTGACCTCGGTGGCCCGTCGATGACACCGTTGCAGTCACTGTCGAACGTCCAGGCCCGCCGCGTCGCGCTGGCGGCCCAGGGCTTCACCGCCCGCCCTCACGCCACGGCGTCGATGGCGACGCTGCAACGCACGCTCGGACACACCGGGGTCCTCCAGGTGGACTCGGTCAACGTGCTGCAGCGCGCCCACTACATGCCGCTCTACTCGCGGATGGGGCCCTACGACCGCGACCTCCTGCGGCGGGCCTCGCAGCAGCGTCCTCGTCGCCTGGTGGAGTACTGGGCGCACGTCCAGACCTTCATGCCGGTCGACCTGTGGCCGGTCATGCAGCACCGCATGGACGTCTACCGCGCCGACCGGGGGAAGTGGGGCTTCACGGCGGACCCCGATCTCGAGCCCCGGGTCCTCGCCGCAGTGCGCGACCGCGGGCCGGTCAGTGCCCGAGCGCTCGACGAGGAGTTCAGCGGCCCGCGGACCAAGGACCACTGGGGCTGGAACTGGTCGGACGCGCGCAAGGTCCTCGACTACCTCTTCCTCGTGGGTGACGTGGCGATCGCCGGCCGCACCAGCCAGTTCGAGGTGTTGTACGACGTCCCCGAGCGCGTGCTTCCCACTCACGTCCTGGCCCTGCCCACGCCGACGAAGGCGGACGCGGACCTCGAGCTGGTCCGCCGCGCCGCTCGTTCGCACGGGGTCGGGACCGTGCGCTGCCTTGCCGACTACTACCGGATGCCGGTGGCCGACACGAAGGCTGCCGTCGAGTCGCTCGTGGGGGCCGGGGAGCTCCAGCCCGTCCAGGTGCAGGGCTGGGGGAAGCCGGCGTACCTCCACGCGGCGGCAAAGCTGCCGCGACGCGTCGAGGCCTGCACGCTGCTCAGCCCGTTCGATCCGGTGGTGTGGGAGCGCGACCGCGCAGAGCAGCTCTTCGGCTTCCACTACCGCATCGAGATCTACGTCCCGGTCCACAAGCGCGTCCACGGCTACTACGTGCTGCCGTTCCTGCTCGGAGACGCCATCGTGGCCCGGGTCGACCTCAAGGCCGACCGTGCGGGTGGCCGGCTGCTGGTGAAGGGCGCGTACGCCGAGGAGACCGCGCCGGCGGAGACCGCTGACGCGCTGGCTGGCGAGCTGGTGCGGCTGGCCGGATGGTTGGGGCTGACGATCATCGTGGTGGAGCCGCGCGGGGATCTTGCGCCCGGGCTGGCCGCCGCCTCTGCTGTCGCTGGGTGGCGTGGGTAGCATGATCGACGGCCATCCAGCCGTCTCTCTCCTGAATTGTCCAGTCTCATCAATCTTCATGACGGAGTTCCATCACCGTGCCTGCCATCATCGACAAGCTCCTCCGCATCGGCGAGGGCAAGGTCCTCCGCGAGCTCGAGGCGATCGCCAAGACGGTCAACGCCATCGAGGACGACTTCGTCAAGATGAGCGACGAGGAGCTCCGCGGGATGACGCAGGAGTTCAAGAACCGGCTGGAGAAGGGCGAGACGCTCGACGACCTGATGCCCGAGGCGTTCGCGGTCGTGCGCGAGGCCGCCAACCGCGTCATCGGCCAGCGGCACTACGACGTCCAGGTGATGGGTGGCGCGGCACTCCACCTCGGCAACATCGCCGAGATGAAGACCGGTGAGGGCAAGACCCTGGTCTCGACGCTGCCGGCCTACCTCAACGCCCTGGCGGGCAAGGGCGTCCACGTCGTCACGGTCAACGACTACCTCGCGAAGTACCACGCCGAGTGGATGGGCCGGATCCACCACTTCCTGGGGCTGACCACCGGTGTGATCCTCCCGAGCATGCGCCCGGCCGAGCGCCGCGTCGCCTATGCCGCCGACATCACCTACGGCACCAACAACGAGCTCGGCTTCGACTACCTGCGCGACAACATGGCAGATGACATCGCGGACTGCGTCCAGCGCGGCCACCACTTCGCGATCGTCGACGAGGTCGACTCGATCCTCATCGACGAGGCACGGACCCCCCTCATCATCAGCGGCCCGACCCAGGACGAGGTCAAGTGGTACGGCGAGTTCGCCACCATCGCCAAGTCGCTGCGCAAGGACGTCGACTACGAGGTCGACGAGAAGAAGCGCACCATCTCCGTGCTCGAGCCCGGCATCACCAAGGTGGAGGACCACCTCGGGATCGACAACCTCTACGACTCGGTCAACACCCCGCTCATCTCGTTCCTGAACAACTCCATCAAGGCCAAGGAGCTGTTCCGCAACGACAAGGAATACGTCCTGATGGACGGCGAGGTGCTCATCGTCGACGAGCACACCGGCCGGATGCTCGCGGGACGTCGCTACAACGACGGCCTGCACCAGGCGATCGAGGCCAAGGAGGGGGTGACGGTCCGCGAGGAATACCAGACCCTCGCCACCGTGACCCTGCAGAACTACTTCCGCCTCTACGACAAGCTCTCCGGCATGACCGGAACGGCCATGACCGAGGCCTCGGAGTTCGACAAGACCTACAAGCTCGGCGTGGTCCCGATCCCGACCAACAAGCCGATGAAGCGCATCGACCGGGGCGACCTCGTCTACCGGACGGAAGAGGCGAAATACGACGCCGTGGTGGACGACATCGCCGAGCGCAACGCCCTCGGTCAGCCGATCCTCGTCGGCACCGTGTCCGTCGAGAAGTCCGAGCTGCTCTCGGGACTGCTCAAGAAGAAGGGCGTCCCGCACACCGTCCTCAACGCCAAGCAGCACGCCGACGAGGCCAAGGTCGTCGCCCTCGCCGGGCACAAGGGCGCGGTCACCGTCGCCACCAACATGGCCGGTCGAGGCACCGACATCATGCTGGGAGGCTCGGTCGACTTCCTCGCCGACCAGGAGCTGCGCAAGCAGGGGCTCGACCCGGTGGAGAACGCCGAGGACTACGACGCTGCGTGGCCGGCCATGGTCGACAAGATCCACGCCCAGGTCGGCAACGAGCACGACGAGGTCAAGGCCCTCGGTGGGCTCTACGTCATCGGCACCGAGCGGCACGAGTCCCGACGCATCGACAACCAGCTCCGCGGTCGCTCCGGGCGGCAGGGCGACCCGGGTGAGTCGCAGTTCTACCTGTCGTTGCAGGACGAGCTCATGCGCCTGTTCAAGTCCGACTGGGTCGACCGGGTCCTCCAGGTGCTGAAGGTCCCCGACGACGTGCCGATCGAGAACAAGCGCGTCACCGGCGCCATCGCCAGCGCCCAGGGCCAGGTCGAGGCCCAGAACTTCGAGTCCCGCAAGAACGTCCTCAAGTACGACGACGTGATGAGCCGGCAGCGTGAGGTCATCTACGGCGAGCGCCGTCGCGTGCTCGAGGGTGCGGACCTCGAGGAGCAGATCCGTACGTTCATCGACGACGTGATCACCGGCTACGTCATCGGTTCCACCGAGGGCTACGCCGAGGACTGGGACCTCGACGGCCTGTTCACGGCCCTGCGTCAGATCTACCCGACCAAGCTCTCCGCGGAGAGCGTCGTGAAGGCTGCTGGTGGCCGCTCCGGCCTGAGCCGCCAGGCGTTGATCGAGGACCTGAAGAAGGACATCCAGGCGGCGTACGACCGTCGCGAGGCGGAGATGGGCGAGGAGGTCATGCGCGAGCTCGAGCGGCGCGTGATCCTCTCCGTCCTCGACCGCAAGTGGCGCGAGCACCTGTACGAGATGGACTACCTGCGCGAGGGCATCGGTCTGCGCGCCTACTCGCAGCGCGACCCGCTGGTGGAATACCAGCGCGAGGGCTTCGACATGTTCGCCGCGATGATGGACGGCATCAAGGAGGAGTCGGTCGGCTTCCTGTTCAACCTGCAGGTGGAGGTCGAGCAGGACGCCGAGGCGGGCATCGAGCCGGGCGACGAGGCCGCTGAGCACACGTTCACCGAGTCCGACCGGGCAGCTGCACCCACGCTCGACCCGACGACGCCGCAGATCGACTTCGCGCAGGCGCAGGGGAAGACCCAGGGCGACCCGGCCCCGCAGATCCGCGCCAAGGGCCTGGAGCGGAAGGCGAAGCCGACCAACCTGGCCTACTCCGCGCCCAGCGAGGACGGTGACGCGGAGGTCACCAACGGGTCGGTCGACGAGGATCCCTTCGCCGGCACGGGTCGCAACGCGGACTGCCCCTGTGGGTCGGGCAAGAAGTACAAGAAGTGCCACGGAGCTCCCGGCGGGGCCTCCGGGCACGCCACCGTGGGCGGCTGAGCAGCAAAGGTCAGGCCCACTCCAGGGCGACGCACTGCCAGCGGCCGTCGAGAACCTCGAACCGGGCGGCGATGGCTCGCGACCGCGCGCCGTAGCGCACGTGGGCCGAGGCCTCGAGCGCACCGGCCGAGACGAGGCTGGTCCGCATGGTCCGGAGCACCGGGCGGACCGCGCCCCTGCCGCGGCCCCGGGACGGGAGCGTGCCAGCGGCGGCCGAGACCAGGCGGGCCCGGCGGGCCAGGTCCTCGTAGACCCGCGGGGCGGACTGGCGCAGGAGCTGGGTCACCGGTCGGTCTCCGGAGGCGACCTCGGTCGCGCGGACGAGGAACGCGTGGGCGAAGCGGTCCAGGGCCATCCGTTCGCCGGGCTCGGCGCTCACCACGTCAATGCGACGCTGGCAGGCGGTGGCGGGCCTCGTCTCGGGTGGATCGAGACGAGGGGTCAGGTGGAGGGCGAGCGAGCCCTGGACGCTCGCGGCCGGGACGGGTCGACGGATCGGGATGACGGGTGCCATGGGCATGCGCGTGCCTTTCGGGTCGGTCACTGGTCGTGCTCGGACAGGGGCGGGCGGAACTGCTGGCCCGGGGTGATGAGGTCTGGGTCGTCGCCGATCTGCCCCCGGTTCGCGGCATAGAGGGCTCGCCATCGTTCGTCCACCTTGTGGAGCCCGGCACCCGGCCCGAGGTCGGCCTGCGCGATCGACCACAGCGAGTCGCCGGAGCGCACGATGATGGGTCCGGGAGGCTCCGTCGTGGCCGGGACCGGAGTCGTACGTCGAACGGCCGGTCGGGGCGCAGTGATGGGCCGCGGCTCCGGTGCCGGCCCCATCGCCGCGCCTGCCACTGCCCTGTCGGGCATCGGCAGGCCCGCGAGCACCGGCTCGTCGGCGCCGCCTCGGGCGAGGGCCGGACTGGAGACGCCGGCCACGACGACGACTCCGCAGGCAACGAGGACGATCCGCCGCGTGAGGCCCGCCGCCGAGCACGTGCGGCCGGCCACGAGGTCTCGCACGGTCAATGTGGTGATGACCCACAGCCAGCAGGCACAGGCGACGAGAGCAGCCGAGGCGACTGCTACAAGCAGCTCGTCGAAGGTGCCGGTCCACACCCGCTCTGACATGAGGGACTCCGCCGACCGGCCCACAGTCTGCCCGGCGCCGGCGACGGCTGCGGAGACCAGGAGCCACACCACCATGGGCCGTGCAGGGTTGGAAGAGCTGTCCCGAGACATCGCCGAACCTTCCGTTTGCGTCCGTTTGACTCATTGAAAGGGTCTTTGTGGTCGTCGTCAACTGGTTGTGCACAGACCGCTAGAGTTGGGCGATGCCTCCTCAGCCGTCCTGGGACGACCAGCTCTTCGTTCTCTTCGACGACCTCGAGGGACAGGCGGCAGCGCTCTACGAGCTCGATCGCGATGCCGAGCTGGTGGACCGCGGCCGCGCCGCCTACCGGCAGGTCAGCCTCGAGTCGCGCCTGGTGGCGAGCACCGGCATGCGGATCAGCCTGGACGTGGCGGGGGTGGGACGGGTCGAAGGTGAGCTCCAGCGGGTCGGGACCGGCTGGTGCCTGGTCAGCGGCCATGCCCAGGACTGGATCGTGCGTACGCGCCTCATCCACGTCGTGCACGGCGCCTCGGTCCGCTCGGTGCCGGAGGCCGCCTGGTCCCCTCTGCACAAGCTGGGCCTCGCCTCAGCGCTGCGCCGGTTGGCCGAGTCGCAGCTGCGGTGCGTCGTCCACCTCGTCGACGGCGCGCAGCACGAGGCCGTGGTCTGCCGGGTGGGAGCGGACTTCCTGGAGATACGGACTCCCAGCGACGCGCTGGTGTTGGTCGCCTACGACGCCGTGAGCGCCGTCCAGAGCCGGGACTAGCGGCGCAGATCAGGTCGCGTCGACGTCGTACGGCGGAAGCTGGCCCTCGGCCAGGGCGGGCTCGGCGACGGGGCGCTCGTCCTCGTCCTCCATCGCCTCGATGATGTGGCGCCGAACGATCGCCCGCGGATCGAGGTCGCGGAGCTCGAGATCGGCGTATTCGGGACCGAGCTCGTCACGCAGCTCGTCGCGGGCAGCGTGGGCCATCTTGCGGGCCTTGCGCAGCATGAACGCGGCCTGCTTGGCAAGGTCCGGCAGGCGATCGGGTCCGAAGACGACGATCGCGACGAGCGCGATGACCACGAGCTCGAGGAGCCCGATGTCGAACACAGGTCAGAACTTCGCGCTCGGAGTGAGGCCCAGCTGCATGCCGGCCAGGCCTCGGCTGCGCCCGGCCAGGGCGTCGGCCACCGCAGTCAGCACCACAGCCGCAGGTGCGGTCGGGTCGGACTCGACGATGGGCTTGCCGACGTCGCCGCCTTCGCGCAGTGACGGGTCGAGGGGGATCCGACCGAGGACCTTGACGTCGTAGCCGAAGCGCTGCGACAGGGTCTGTGCCACGCGGTCGCCGCCGCCGCTGCCGAAGACCTCCATGGTCGACCCGTCGGGCAGGGTCAGGAAACTCATGTTCTCCACGACCCCGACGACCCGCTGGTGCATCATCGAGGCCATCGTGCCGGCACGCTCGGCCACCTCCGCAGCCGCCTCCTGGGGCGTGGTGACGACCACGACCTCGGCGTTGGGGAGGTGTTGGCCCAGCGAGATGGCCACGTCGCCGGTGCCGGGCGGAAGGTCGAGGAGCAGCGCGTCCAGGTCGCCCCAGTAGACGTCGGACAGCATCTGGACGAGCGCCCGGTCGAGCATGGGCCCCCGCCAGGCGACCACCTGGTCACGGCGGGGCTTGAGCATGCCGATGGAGATGACCGAGACCCCGCTCGGGGTGGGGACGGGCATGATGAGGTCCTCGACCTGCGTCGGGCGCGCGTCGGCGATGCCGAGCATCGCCGGGATCGAGTGGCCGTAGACGTCGGCGTCGAGGACACCGACCTTGAGCCCCTGCTTGGCCATCGCGATGGCGAGGTTGACGGTCACCGACGACTTCCCGACGCCTCCCTTGCCGCTGGCGATCGCGAAGACCTTGGTCAACGAGCCAGGTTGGGCGAAGGGGATCTCGCGCTGCGCCTGACCGCCGCGTAGGACCTCTTGGAGGCCGGAGCGCTGCTCGGCACTCATCACGCCCAGTGTCAGGTCGACCGAGGCGACGCCCGGGACGGTGTGGACGGCCGCTGTCACGTCGCGGGTGATGGTGTCCTTCATCGGACAACCCGCCACCGTCAGCAGTACCGTGAGGGCCACGTCGCCGGTCTCCGAGACGGTGATGGACTCCACCATGTTGAGATCGGTGATGGGACGCTTGATCTCCGGGTCGTTGACCTGGGCGAGAGCAGTGGTGATCTGCTCGACAGTGGGGGTGCTCATGATGGGGAGAGTCTACGAGTCCGGCGGTGGCCTCAGCCCGGCGGTCGCGCATCCGGACTGTCGTCCTCGTCACCCTGACCCAGGTCCTCGATGTCGTTGAGCAGGCCGCGGAGCTCGGATCGCAGGAAGTCCCGGGTCGCGACCTCGCCCACCGCCATGCGCAACGAGGCGACCTCACGGGCCAGGAACTCCATGTCCGCGTGGGCGCGGGCATTGGCCTGGCGGTCCTGCTCGCCGATCACCTTGTCCCGGATCTCCTGGCGGTTCTGGGCCAGCAGGATCAGCGGGGCCGCATAGGACGCCTGGAGGCTCAGCATCAGGGTGAGGAAGATGAAGGGGAACCTGTCGAACCGCAGCTCGACGGGCGCCAGCGTGTTCCAGAGCATCCAGACGATGACGAACAGCGTCATGTACATCAGGAACTGCGCGGTGCCCATGAACCGGGCGAACTGCTCGGCGAAGATGCCGAATGCGTCCGAGTCGTAGGTCGGACGGCGCACCAGGCTGCGGCTCGTCTCCCGGGGCTGGTCGAGGCGCACGCGGGCGCGGGATTCGCTCACCGACCGCTACCTCCTCCGATGGGTCCGGGCCGCACGGCTCGGTCGCGCCAGTTGTCGGGCAGCATGTGGTCGAGCAGGTCGTCGACCGTCACCGCGCCGAGGAGGCGTCCCTCCTCGTCCACGACCGGCGCCGCGACGAGGTTGTACGTCGCCAGGTGGGCCGCCACCTCGTCGATGGTCGCGTCGGGGCGCAGCGGGTCCATGGACTCGTCGAGCGCGGCTGCGACCAGGGTCGAGGGTGGCTCCCGCAGAAGTCGCTGGATGTGCGCTGCCCCGAGCAGCCGGCCGGTGGGCGTCTCCAGGGGCTGCCGGCAGATGTACACCAGTGCAGCGAGCGCGGGGGTGAGCTCGGGGTTGCGCACGTGCGCCAAGGCGTCGGCGACGGTGGCGTCGGGTGAGAGGATCACGGGCTCGGGCGTCATCATGGCGCCGGCCGTCTCGTCGGCGTACGACATCAGTCGGCGCACGTCCTCGGCCTCGTCCGGCTCCATCAGCCCGAGGAGGGTGGCGGCGGTCTCCGGGCTGAGGTCGGCGATCAGGTCGGCGGCGTCGTCGGCGGACATCTCCTCCAGGACGTCGGCGGCGCGCTCGGAGTCGAGGTGCTCGAGGATGTCGACCTGGTCCTCGTCCGGCAGCTCCTCCAGCACGTCGGCGAGGCGCTCGTCGCCCATGGCGGCGACGACCGCGGACCGTCGCTCCGGCGGGAGTTCGTGGATGACGTTGGCTGCGTCGGCAGGGCGCATCTCACTGAGCGCGGCGATCAGCTGGGTGGCGCCCTGGGTCTCCTCGCGCCGGCTCAGCCCCTCGACGTCTCGCCAGTCCACGGTGTGGGTCTGGCCGCTGCGGCGGAAGCCCTTGGACGGCTCCTGCACCGCGACCTTCGACAGGACCCAGTCGCGGTTGCGTGCCTGCTCCATAGCGACGTCGTAGACCGTGCCCTGGACGCCGGTGTCCTTGATGGTCACCCGCCGGTCGAGCATCTGCCCCATGACCAAGGTCTCGGTGGAGCGTTGCTCGAAGCGCCGCATGTTGAGCAGGCCGGTCGTGTAGACCTGCCCGCTGTCGATGTGGGTGACGCGGGTCATCGGCACGAAGATCCGGCGTCGCCCGAAGACCTCGGCGACCATCCCCAGCACCCGCGGCTGGTGTGCCTCGGTGCGCAGGGCCACGACGATGTCGCGCACCTTGGCGACCTGGTCACCCTGGGGGTCGAAGATCGGCAGGCCCACGAGACGGGCCAGATAGACCCTGGTCGGCTTGCTGCTCATGGCACGCAAGGCTACCGGGGCCGGCGCCTGTCGACGCCCGACGCGACGGGCCGGAGTCGCGGAAGATGTGGCTGCACCCGCGATGTCAATTACCATCGGGACCATGGCAACTCTGGGGACCAAGATCGCCTCCGTGCTCGTGGCGTTGTGTGCTGCGACCGTGCTCGGGGCATGCGGCAGCGAGTCCGGCTCCGACGACACGGCAGCCGACCCCACCTCGCAGCCGACGTCCGAGTCGCCAAGCACCTCTGCCGAGCCGAGCGCACTGCCCGAGTGCGCTGACGTGTGGGTGGACGGGGCCGACCTCCCGAAGGACTACACGGCGTGCACCACCGATGGCGTGACCGTCAAGCCGGTTAAGCGCACCTGTGGCTACGGCGCGAAGTTCCTCGAGCAGGAGGGCCGCTTCTTCGCCATCAAGGGCAACCGGATCACCGATGCCGGCGACCTGGAGACCAGCGAGGAATACCAGCAGATCCTGGCTGCCTGCCAAGCCTGAGACAACGAATCCCGCGTCGCCGACATCACACCCATGGCACGCCCACGTTCACACCAAGGGGACAAGTCATCACCATGAAGTCACGCATGACCATCACGGTCGCAGCCTCCGTCCTGGCGGTCATCGCGCCGCTGACGACGCTCGCCACCCAGGCCAATGCCTTCGAGCAGCCGGCGCAGGTTGCCAGGACCAGTCCCACCGCGACGGCGCCCGCGCCGACACCCACGCCCACCCCCACGGTGCCGGTGCCGACGACCACCACGACCCCGGCGCCGACCACCCCGGTCCCGACCACGACGCCGACCGAGGAGCCCCCGCAGCCGAAGAGCAGGTGGAGCCCCAAGGACGGAGTGCGCTTCAACGAGCCCCGCCAGGCGAAGAAGTCCCACAAGATCAACCGCTACATCCGCCACGCGATCGCCAACAGCCCCAAGGGCTCGCAGATCCGGCTGGTGACGTGGAACTACAGCAACGCCCTCTTCGTCAGCGACATCATCGCCGCCCACAAGCGCGGCGTGAGCGTGCGGATCATCATGGCCAACGGTCTGGCCAAGTCACAGGGTCCGGGCAGCTTCTACCCGCGCACCCGCGACGCCCTCGCCAAGGGCAACGAGAAGCGCGACCCGGAGATGACCAGCTGGTTCCGCACCTGCCTGAACTCGTGCCGCGGCAAGGAAGGCATCCAGCACGGCAAGTTCTTCATGTTCAGCCGCACGGGCGGCGTCGACAACGTCGTCATGTCGACCTCGGCCAACCTGACCGACGCTGCGGCGTACGTCCAGTGGAACGACCTGCTCACCATCTCGAACCGTCAGGTGACCTGGGACAACTACACCAGGGTCTTCAAGCAGATGTCGCGCGACAAGCCGATCAAGAAGGCGTTCTACACCTTCGAGGACGGCAACTACTCGGGCTGGTTCTTCCCCAACATGGGCAAGCTGAGCAACTACAACGTCATGAAGATGCTCGACAAGGTGAAGTGCAACGGCGCCGTCGGGGACGCCGGCAAGGACGGGCACACAGTCATCCGCGTCTCGCAGGCCGTGTTCAACGGCAAGCCGGGTTCCGCGGTCTCCGGCAAGCTCCGCAACCTGCACGAGCGTGGGTGCAGGATCAAGCTCGTCTACGGCGTCCTGAACAACTTGTCCCGCAAGAACCTCGAGGACATCCCGAAGAAGACGATCCTCGAGGACACCAACGGTGACGGGTACGTCGACCGCTACATCCACATGAAGGCGCTGACGATCTCCGGGAACTACGACGGCAAGCGCTCGTCGCACATCGTCTACCAGGGCAGCGCCAACTGGTCGGGCATGAGCACGCTGTCCGACGAGCAGGGCTTCATCATCCGCAGCAAGGAGCTCGAGGAGGACTACTCGAGGTTCATCAACTACCTCTACAAGAACCCGCCGCCGCAGGGTCAGAACCTGATCAAGGAGATCATCCTGCGCCAGCGCGCCGGCTTCGACCCCTACGCCCAGATCCGGGCGGAGATGGGCATGGGAGCGATGAAGCCCGCTCTCTGAGCAGGTCTGCGTCGTTCTCGACAACTCCGAGGCTCGTTCGTGCGTCACCACTGCAGGGGCCAGGCCGGTCGCGGTCTGGCCCCTGTTGCATTCGTGAACTACCGTGACTGGTGTTACTGATGTTGCCCTGTGCTCTGTGCTGTCTATTCCGGAGGTTGCCATGAAGGCGTCCGTCGCCCTCATCGCCCTGTTCGCGAGCATGCTCACGCCGCTCGCCCTGACCGCGCCCGCCGGTGCTGGTGCGGGGTCGGTCCAGGTGAGCGCGGTGCAATCCGCTGCCCCGTCGTCGGTGCCATCTCAGGACGTCCGACAGGCACCCGTCCGCAACCGGCGCAACGCGGGGGAGACCCTCTCCAGCGGCGGTGAGCACGGGTGCCACCTCCCCGGGGACGGTTCGCTCGTCTGCTGGGGTCGTGACCAGTACGGCCAGCTGGGCGACGGCAAGGTCGGGCCGGACGTGATGGCACAGCAACGTGTCATGGGCGGCAGCAAGTGGCGCAGCGTGTCGGGCGGCGGTGCCTCGACCTGCGGCATCAAGAACAGCGGCAAGCTCTTCTGCTGGGGCGTCAACCACCGCGGCCAGGTCGGCGACGGCTCCACCAAGGTGCGCGCCAAGCCGGTGGTGGTCAGCAAGAAGACGAAGTGGCAGAGCGTGAATGCCAGCTGGTTCAACACGTGCGGCATCACGAGCCAGGCCAAGCTCTACTGCTGGGGCGACAACGCGGCCGGCCAGCTGGGCAAGATCAAGGCCAAGCAGTCGGCCAAGCCGGTCAAGCTGCCCGGCGGCAAGTGGGCCTCGGTCCACGTCGGCAGCCGCTTCGTGTGCGGCACCAAGACCGACGGCTCGCTGTGGTGCTGGGGCGGCAACCTCTTCGGCCAGCTCGGCGTCGGCTCCTTCACCGGCAAGGACCGGCCGGCGCGCGTCGGCACGTCCAACAATTGGGCCGAGGTCTCGACCTCCTGGACCCACGCCTGCGCGCGCACCACCGCCGGCGCGGTCTACTGCTGGGGTCGCAACACGTACGGCGCACTCGGCAACGGCACCGTGACGACCATCGCCACCCCCCAGCTCGTGACGGGCAACCGCAAGGCCGTCGACATCACCACCTTCGAGGGCGGCTCGTGCCTGCTCGACGACAAGGGCCAGGTCTGGTGCTGGGGTAACAACGCCTACGGACTGATCGGCGACGGGACCGCGCCCTTCACGACCGAGCCCGTGGCGGGTCCGACGGGCATGTCCCAGATCGAGGGCGGCTGGCGTCATGTCTGCGGCCTCGCCAGCACCGGTCCGATCTGCTGGGGCGGCAACGACCGGGCGCAGCTCGGCAACGGCACCCTGATCAGCAGCCCCTCGCCCGCCGAGGTGGAGCCCCTCCCGCCGACCGACCCTGCCAACGTCACGGACTTCCGCATCGCCACCGTCAACGCCCTGGGCAACGGCCACACGCGTGCCTACGCGCACGACGACGCCTTCGGCCCGGCCACCACCCGCATGAGCTGGATGGCCGACCAGCTCGACGCCAGCGCGATCGACATCATGGGCATGCAGGAGGCCAACTCCGACCAGATGTTCCACTTCCTCAAGGCCGCGCGCGGCACCTGGGACGTCTACCCGCGACCCGAGTCGGGTGACGACTCCGCCGAAGCGGCCATGGGGTGGCGCACCAGCGTGTGGGAGCTCGTCGAGGCGACCACCATGATGAACCAGTTCATCAGCAAGGAGCTGCCGCGCCCGATCGTGAAGCTGCGGCACCGGGTGACGGGCAAGGAGATCTACGTCATCAACGTGCACAACGCCCCCTGGGACTACGCCTTCAAGCGTCAGCGGGCGGTCAACGTGCAGGTCGCCAAGATCAACGAGCTGCGCGCCACCGGCACCCCGGTCTTCTACGTCGGAGACTTCAACGAGAAGCGAGAGATCGTGTGCAAGGTCCTCGAGAAGACCGACCTCGTCAGCCCGTTCGGCGGCAGCTACAACGACGCCACCGGCAAGTGCACCAACCCTCCGAGCCGGATGCGGGTCGACTGGATCTTCGGCACGCCGGAGGCGTCCTACTACAACTTCGAGTACACCAGGCCCCCGCTGCTCAGCCTCGTCACCGACCACAACATGGCCCTCGTCGACGTCCGCCTGCCCTGAGCCTGCGACGCGACGGGCCGACTCGATAGGGTCGACACCGGACAGCACCGGACAGCACCGGGCAACACCGCACTACCGGTCAACCGGGGCCGGCTGCGACGGTGCCGATCAAGGGGAGGGAGTCTCGCGTGGCTGAGCGCGTCGTGCTCCACATCGGCTCGATGAAGTCGGGCACCAGTTTCATCCAGAACGTCCTGGGCAACAACCGCGACGCCCTGGCCCACCACGGCATCTCCTTCGCCGGCGAGAAGTGGCGCGACCAGGTGGCGGCCGTGCAGGACCTGACTGCCCACGGCGGGCCGAAGCAGCCCCCGCTGGACCCGACCGGCCCGTGGCAACGGCTCGTCGACGACATCAACGCCACCCCCGGCACGGCCGTGGTCTCGATGGAGTTCCTCGCGCCCCGCATGACTCCGAAGATCGAGATCATCCGCGACGCCCTCCGCGGTCGCCTGGACGTCGTCCTGACCGGACGCGACCTGGCTCGCAACATCGCTGCGATGTGGTTGGAGTCGGTGCAGAACGGCTCTGCCGTCACCTGGGACGGCTACCTCGCCGCCGTACGCTCCGAGGACAAGGCCTCGCCGGTCGCCCGAAACTTCTGGAACCACCAGGGCCTGGCCACGATCGCCCGTCGCTGGAGCGACGTCGTGGGCCCCGAGCACTTCACCGTCATGACCGTGCCGCCCAAGGGGGCGTCGAGCAGCCTGTTGTGGGAGCGCTTCGCGCAGGTCCTCGAGCTGGACCCGGCCGCCTTCGAGCTCAACGTGCGCGCCAACCGGTCCATCGGCCTGGCCACGGCGATCACCCTGCGGCACCTCAACGAGATCCTGTCCCGGGACGGCACACCCGCCGCCGACCACCGGTTCTACGACCTGCTCGTCAAGCACCTGCTCACCAAGCGCGGACTCGTCGCGCGGGAGGGCGAGCCGACCCTGGGTCTCGACGAGCGCTGGGTAATGAAGCGAGGAGCCGCAGAGGTGACCGCGCTGCGCGCGCAGGGGCACCGGGTGGTCGGGGATCTCGACGAGCTGCTGCCCCAGCCCGTCCGCGGGATCCATCCCGACCAGGTCTCCGTGCACCAACAGCTCGACGCCGCGATGGAGGGCCTGGCCCGGATGACCCAGATCAGCATGGAGCGCGAGGACAAGCACCGCCAGCGGCTGCGTCGCCGCAATGCGCGGCGCCGCGCCCAGGGAGGGAACTCATGAGTCTTCCGAACGTCTCGGTGATCACCATGGCCCGCGACGAGGGCACGATGCTCAGGCGCTGGGTGGACCACTACTCGCGCGAGGTGGGAGCCGAGAACCTCCTCGTGGTCGACGACAACAGCTCCGACGGGTCGACCGACGACCTGCCGTGTCCCGTGCTGCGGATCCCACCACTCACCAAGAAGTCGTTCGAGCCCGCCCGCATGGGGCTGCTCGGCGGCCTCTCGGCCGGCCTGCTTGAGGCGTACGACGCATCGATCTTCTGCGACGTCGACGAGTTCATCGTCGCGGACCCCAAGATCCACGAGTCGCTCCGTCACTTCGTGGCTGCCCGCCCGGACCGTCGGGCCGTCGGGGTGATGGGCCTGAACCTCGTCCATGACGTGGCGAACGAGCCAGCGCTGGTCGACGGAGAGCCGATCCTGGGGCAGCGACGGCTGGCGAAGTTCCTGCCGCTGATGTGCAAGCCCTCGCTCAAGTGGGAGCCCGCCAACTGGGCGCTCGCGTCGCACGGCATCCGGTGCCCCTTCGAGGTCGACCCGGAGCTGTTCATGTTCCACATGAAGTTCGCGGACCGCGACCACCTGAAGGCCGTGGCCGACAAGCGCCACGAGATGTTCCGCACCGACGGGCGCGCGGCCCGGACGAGCTGGGAGCGCAGCGGGGGCGACATGGTCGACCTCCTGGACGAGATCACCGCCGACATCGACCACGACGCGGTCAAGCCCTTCGGCCCGCCGCTGCAGAAGCTCCCGGGCATCGTCGAGCAGACCGCCCCCGACATCTGGCGCGCCGTCGGCGGTGGCCAGGTCCAGGCCATGCGCAACCGCCCGTTCGTGCGGATCCCGGACCGGTTCCTCGGCCGGGTGTGATCGCGGCATGACCAGCTCCGGGGGTCCGCCCGCGATCCGCGATGTGCGGGTCGACGACGACGGCCTGACGTTCGTGGCCACCGACGACGTGCTCTGCAACCTCTCCTTCGACGGCCGGCGGATCTGGTCCTTCTGGTCGGTGCGCGACAGCTCGGTCGACGGGCCGCGGCGGCGGATCGCCTGGCCGGAGCGGCTCACGATGCACCTCGAAGGCACCACCCGGCTCGGCCTCGTCCTTGGTGACGGCACCTCGGTCTTCGACGACGAGGTCCGGCTCGGCACCGAGGACCGCCGGCTGACCGTGGTCGGCCGCGACGGCGCACCGCTCGGGATCGACATGTACGGCAAGCTGGTCAAGACCTTCGAGACCAAGGACCGCAGCGAGCTCGCCCCGCTGCTCGACGCCCTCGAGACCGTCCTCGCCCTCCTGCACGAGCAGGAGCTGGAGGCGTTCCCCGCCTACGGCACCTTGCTCGGGGCGGTGCGCGAGGGGACCTTCCTGGGCCACGACAACGACGCCGACGTCGGCTACGTCAGCCGACACACCCACCCGATCGACGTGATCCGCGAGTCGCACCGCGTGCAGCGCGCCGTCGAGCGCCGGGGCTATGCCACCAGTCGCCACAGCGGTGGAGCCTTCAAGATCGACGTGCCCGACGCAGACGGGTCGGTGCGGGGGCTGGACGTCTTCGGCGGTTTCTTCGCCGAGGGGCACCTGGCCGTGCTGGGCGAGATCTGGGAGCCCTATGAGCGCGAGTGGATCTTCCCGCTCGGCACGGTGAGGCTCGACGGACGCGAGCTGCCCGCGCCGGCGGATCCTGAGCGGCTCCTGGCCGCCACCTACGGTCCTGGCTGGCGCGTGCCGGACCCCGCCTTCCAGTACGTCAAGGACCCGGACGTCCAACGCCGCTTCGACGAGTGGTTCCGCGGCACGCGCCTGCATCGTGCGGCCTGGGACCACCGCTACGGCCTGGCACGGCTGCTGCCGCCGTACCAGCCGCCCCACGACATCTCCCGGCACCTGCACGAGCGCGAGGACCCGGACGCGTGGGTCCTCGACGTCGGGTGCGGTCGGGGTCGCGACGCCCGGTGGCTGGCCAAGCAGGGCCGGCAGGTGGTCGGCCTCGACTACTCCGACGTGGCGATGCAGTTCGTCCGGGACGCGGCGCAGGAGCGCGGCTGGCCGCTGGAGCTGCGCACGATGAACCTGCTGGAGCTGCGGCACGTGCTGTCGTGGGGGGCGCTGCTCGCCTCGCGCCCCGGGCCGCGCACTGTCCTCGCGCGCCACCTCGTCGACTCGACGTCGCCGTACGGCGTCGACAACTTCTGGCGACTGGTCTCCATGGTCCTGCGTCCCGGCGACCGGGTGCACCTGGAGTTCCTCACCGAGGAGATCGAGGACCGCGAGGGCCGCCCTTCGCTGACCCGGGCGCTGGACGTCGCGGCCGTGAGCGCCGACGTCGTCGCTCGTGGTGGAGTGGTCACCGAGCGGGTCGACCTCGTGGGTCAGCCGATCGACTACGGCTATGGCGAAGAGCTGTCCAAGGGCATGAGCTGGCGGTCCTGCCGCCTGGAGGTGGAGTGGCAATGAGGAAGTCGTCCAAGGACCTGGAGGCCCGCGTGGCCGAGCTGGAGTCGCAGGTCGCGACCCTGGCGACCCGCGTCGAGGAGGGGGCGGTGCTGCACCAGCGCTTCGCGGAGCTGCTCGACCTCGTCACCGAGCTGCTACCCGGTGCCGACCCCGACAAGCTGCAGCAGTACGTCGACGAGCTGGGCTCCTAGGACGTGCCCATCTCTGCCAGCACCCAGGTCTTCGTCCACATCGGGCTGCCCAAGACCGGGACGTCCTACCTGCAGGCGATCTCGTGGCCGGGTCGCCAGCAGCTGCGCGATGCCGGGCTGCTGCTGCCGGGTGCGCGCAAGAGCGACCACCTCTTCGCCTCGATGATCGTGCGCGACGACCCGGGCGTCGCCCGGCGGGGACCCGACGCCCCCCAGGCGTGGGAGCGGGTCCTGGCGGACATCGCCGACTGGGACGGCAACGCGCTCATCAGCCACGAGTTCTTCTGTGCCGCGTCGGCCGCCCAGGCGCAGCGGATGGTCGAGCAGCTCGCCCCGGCCGAGGTCCACGTCGTCATCACCGCTCGCGACCCGCTCGGCCTGCTCGCCAGCAGCTGGCAGGAGTCGCTCAAGAACAAGGCCACCACGCCGTTGGCCGACTACGGCCGCAGTGAGTCCGACGACCCCCGCGACGTGTGGGACTGGCGGTCCCTCGACCTGGGCCTCGTGCTCCGGCGGTGGGCGCCCGCCGTCGCGCCCGAGCGGCTGCACCTGATCACTCCCGCGCCGGCGGGGTCCGGGCGCGAGGTGCTGTGGGAGCGCTTCGCCGGAGTGCTGGGCATCGATCCCGCGACGTGCGACAGCTCGCGCGGGTTCGCCAACTCCTCGATGGGGGTGGCTGAGGCGGAGACGCTGCGCCGGGTCAACGAGCGGCTCAAGGGCTTCAACAACGCCCGGGCCCGGGGGGTGTGGCTGCGCTCCTTCCTGGCAGACGAGCGACTCGTGCCGCGTGGCGGCGAGCCGTTCTGGCCCGCGACCGACCAGGTCGAGGACGCCCGCCGGCGGGGTGCCCGAGCAGTGGAGCTGGTCCGCGCTGCGGCGTACGACGTGGTCGGCGACGTGGACCTGCTGCTGGTGCCCGACGACCTGCCGCCCCGGCGCAACCCGGAGTCGGTCACCGACGCGGAGGTCGCGGACGTGGCGCTGGACCTCGTCGCCACCCTGTTGGGCGATCTGCAGCGCCGCGCCGACCGCGCCACCCCGCCTGCCGAGGTTCCTACCCGGCTCGCGAGACTGAGACAGGCGATCCGGGGCGTGTGACCACTCTCATGGCCGCCGGCAGGCCCGCAGTAATCCTCCGCACCTAAACTACTCCTCAGTAGCAACCGAGCTTCGAACGAAGGGACGCCCCATGGGTCGCCTGTGCCAGACCGACGGACTCACCGAGGACCAGACGGAGATCCTCAAGGCGGTGCGTCAGTTCGTCGACGAGAAGATCATCCCGGTGGCCACCGAGCTCGAGCACGCTGACGAGTACCCCCAGGAGATCGTGGACGGGCTCAAGGAGCTCGGCATCTTCGGCCTGAGGATCCCCGAGGAGTACGGCGGCCTCGGCGAGTCGCTGCTCTCCTACGCCCTCGTGGT
>NZ_JAOPXV010000154.1 GCF_025964975.1 Nocardioides sp. | reverse complement strand
CGTAGTCCATGAGCTTGCAGACAGGCGGCCGGCCCTGGGGAGCGATCTCGACCAGATCGAGGTCTGCCACTTGGGCAAGCTTCAACGCCTGATCGGTCGGCACGATGCCGACCGTCTCGCCATTGGGCCCGACAAGACGGACCTCCGGAACTCGGATCCGCTCGTTGATGCGCAGCTCGGTGCTGATGTGTCCTCCAGTGGATTGGGTGTGTGTGGACCAGGAGGAGACAGCGCTGAAATGAAGAACCGGCTCCCACTTTGTCCAAGCGGAAGCCAGCATCGGGTCCACGAAAATCGAGGACCCGGTCCGGACCGGAACCCGACGACCGCGAGGTCGGTGCGGGTGGGAGACGAACCTGCTGTCTCCGCTTGGTGGATCGGTCCCGCAAGCGGGACTGATCGGTCAACACCCAAGGTTAGCCGATCATTCCGGCGCCGGGCCAATCCACGCGGTCCCGTCTCCGAGCGGGGTCAGCCGCCATCCAGCTGCCAGGGCAGTCAGATCGTCGCCCTCGATCACGTATGTCGCAGGGCCGGCGATGTCGATGACGAGGGCTGCCGCCTCCTCCTGCACGGCCGCCCTGGCGGCCAGACGGGCAGCGACGGGCACGGGCCGGGCCTCGCTGTTCCAGCGTGCCAACGTGTGGGTGGACGTGAAGGCCAGCAGCCCGACTCGACCGTCAGGGCGCCGGACGAGCACCACGGCCATGTCGCTCGTCTTGTCGTGGGCGAGGCCCCGTTCGTCGATCTCGACCTCACCCAGCATCGCCACGACCGGGACCAGCAAGCGCGCGTCCTGCAGGACCAGCAGCGCGTCGCCGTGGGTGGTCTCGCCCTCGGCGTACGCCGCAAGTGCGGCCGCGAGGGCCGGGTCGGCGGTGCCGGTGTCGCCGGCAAAGCCCGGGTCGGGGATGAGTCGCTCCACCACCCCATTGTCCACTGTGCAACTCTGTGGCCGTGGACGAGGCAACCTGGGCGGCGCTCGCCGCGACCCTGACCCTGCTGGGACTCGCCTGGACCTGGGTGTCCTTCCGGCGTCGCGGTGCCCTCGCTGCGATGCGGCCCCTCGGCCTCACGTTGCTGCCGGTGGCTGCCTGGCTGACCGGCACGCTCGAGATGTTCACCGAGATCGCCGGCTCCGTGACCGACTGGGCGACCGGCCTGGTCCTCAACCCGATCACGTGGACCGGGATCGGGCTGGCGGGTCTGGGCGTCGTGCTCATCGTGCTGGCCGGGGTGCTGCGCGACCGTCAGCTCGCCCACGGCGGCCGGCCGGCCCGTGAGCGCCCTGCCCAGCTCTCCGAGGCGAGCTCCACCAAGGGTGGCGGTGGCTCGCCGGTCGTGGACGACGACCTGGCCGACATCGAGGCGATGCTGAAGCGGCGAGGCATCACGTGAGCGACTTCGTCGCGCGCAACCGCCTCTGGGCCAGGTTGAACGCGGCCGTCTCCCGGCACCCCGACCACCTCGCCACTCCCCTGGTGGTCGTGGACCTCGATGCCTTCGACGCCAACGCCGCCGACCTGGCCCGACGGGCGGGCGGCAAGCCGATCCGGGTCGCGTCGAAGTCCCTGCGCGTCCCGGCGCTGATCCAGCGCGCCCTTGCCCTCCCCGGTTTTCGTGGCGTCCTGGCGTTCACGCTGCGCGAGGCGCTGGTGCTGCACGAGCTGGGCGTCACTGACGACATCGTGGTCGGCTACCCGAGCCTCGACCGTGGGGCGCTGGCCGAGTTGGTCGCCTCCCCCACTGCAGCGGCCGCGATCACGCTGATGGTCGATGACCTCGCCCACCTCGACGTGGTCGACTCCATGCGCACGTCCCGCGCCGTGCAGATCCGGGTCGCCCTCGACGTCGACGCCGGTCTGCGACTCGGCAACCAGCACGTCGGTCCCAAGCGGTCACCGCTCTACGACCCCGCCGCAGTCGGTGCGCTCGGGCGGGCCGTCGCGGCCCGCGAGGGCTTCCGACTGGTGGGGGTGATGACCTACGAGGGCCAGGTCGCGGGCGTCCCGGACGACGTGCCCGGGCAACGGGCTCGGTCGATGGTGGTGCGCCGGCTCAAGCAGGTCTCGGTCACGCAGCTCGCCGTACGCCGCCGCGAGATCGCCGAGGTCCTGGCGGAGGTCGCCGCGCTGGAGTTCTTCAACGCCGGAGGCTCGGGGTCGGTCGAGAGCACCGTCGCAGACCCCGCTGTCACCGAGGTCGCTGCCGGCTCGGGACTGCTGGTCCCGGGACTGTTCGACCACTACCAGTCCTTCGCCCCCCGGCCGGCGGCCTTCTTCGGGTTGCGGGTGAGCCGGAAGCCGTCGCCCACGCTGGCCACGGTCCATGGAGGCGGCCTGATCGCGTCCGGCCCCGTCCGGGACGACCGGGCACCGGTCCCGTGGGCTCCCCCCGGGCTCCACCTCATCGGGCTCGAGGGTGCCGGCGAGGTCCAGACGCCCCTGACCGGCCACCCGGCAGCGATGTTGAGCATCGGCGATCTGGTGTGGTTCCGGCACGCGAAGTCCGGTGAGCTCTTCGAGCACGTCAACACAGCCCATCTCGTGCAGGGCGAGGAGATCGTCGAGGGGGTTGCGACCTACCGCGGCCTCGGTCATGCGTTCTGAGGACTGGGCGAGCCAGGCCCTTGCGCACGCACTGTCCGCCCAGCCGACGCTGGGATCTGGGCGCCTCATCTGCATCGACGGCCTGGCCGGTGCCGGCAAGACGACGCTGGCCGCCTCCCTGGGTCACCTGACGGGGGCGCCGGTGATTCATGCCGACGAGCTGCTCGGCGGCTGGGGTGCGCTGCCAGCGCTCGGGGCGACCATCGACGCAGTGCTGCGGCCACTGGCCGACGGTCGGAGGTCGTCCTGGCGGCGATGGGACTGGCACGCGTCGCAGTGGGCCGAGACCCACCTCGTCGAGCCGGCCCCGCTGCTCGTCATCGACGGGGTCGGGTGCGGCGCTTCGGCGTACGACGACCTGATCACCACCCTCGTCTGGATCGAGGCGGCCCCTGACGTGCGCCTGGCCCGCGGCCTCGCCCGTGACGGCGACCACATGCGCGCCGAGTGGGAGCAGTGGCTCGACGACGAAGCTGCCCTCCATGTGCGTGAACGCACCCGGGAGCGGGCCGACCTGGTCTACTCCACGAGCGCGTAGTTGTCCTGCCGGTAGCGGACCGAGTAGCCCGCCCGCTCGTAGATCCCCAGCGCCCCCGTCGGGTTGGCGGTGTCGACGTCGAGGCTGGAGGTGTCGAAGCCCGCTGCCTTGCAGGCGTGCAACGTGTGCGCCAGCAGGTTGGTCGCGAGCCCGCGCCCGCGGTAGTCCGGCAGCGTGCCGACGTAGGCGACGTAGGCCTCTCGACCCTTCTCCCCCGACGGCGCGAGCGCGTATTCGTGCGTGAAGACGTAGGCCGCAACGGCGTTGTCGCGCGCGGGGTCACGCAGCACGAAGGACTGGTCGTGGCGGGCGTGTGTGGCGGTGATCATGAACGGGGTCCAGTTGGCCTCGTCGATGTCGCTGTAGCTGGGATAGTCGCGGAAGGCGAGGTTCTGGGCGGCCCGCAGCTCGTCGGAGTCGGCCGGGTCGAAGGCGCTCAGCGCCAGGTCGTCGGGCAGGACCGGCTCCGGCAGCGAGTCAAAGGTCGAGACCATCAGGAAGTTGTGCCGGTCGAGGGTGAATCCGTGGCTGCTCAACAGGTCGGCCTGGTCGGACCTGCCGTCGAGTGCCCGGGTGCTGAACCTCGCCTTCTCGTCGGGGGCGTCCTGCTGGTGGACGGCACGCGCTGCGGCCAGGGCCCGCTCGAACATCACGGTGCCGAAACCCTGCCCGAGGTGCGCCGGGTCCACGTCACCGAAGAACAGGAAGGGGTGCACTCCGTCGACCGCCGTCCTGGGCAGGACGGCGGTGTAGGCCACCAGCCCGCCCGCGAACCAGCCGCCGTCGACGATGACGCCGGGGTAGTCCCCCATCAGCTCGACGACCTCGCGCGCGGCGAGCTCGAACCCGGTGGGGTGGTCCTTCGCGATGCGTGCCATCAGCTGGGCCAGGGCCTCCGCGTCGGCCGTCGTGATGGGTCGTGGGTCGAGGCGCATGGAGCGAACCCTAGGGCGTGCCTAGGGTGGGGATCATGACGTCCCCCTCGGGTGAGCAGTACGAGATCACCGCCGCCGGCTACACCGCCGTCGTCACCGAGAGCGGTGCCGCGTTGCGCGTCCTGTCGTACTCGGGTCGCCCCCTCGTCGACGGCTTCGCGCTCGACGAGATGTCGTCCGGCGGGCGCGGGCAGCTGCTCATGCCGTGGCCCAACCGGATCCGAGACGGCCGGTTCTCCTTCGGTGGTCATGATCACCAGCTCGCCCTCACCGAGCCCAAGCGGTCCCACGCCTCGCACGGCCTCGCCCGCTGGGCCGCCTGGACGTTGGAGGAGCACACGGCCAACTCGGTGTCGCTGGTCTACCGGGTGATGGCGCAGTCCGGCTATCCGTGGACGGTCGACCTGCACGTCCTCTACGACCTCGGCGCCGACGGGCTCACCGTGACGCAGACGGCGACCAACCTCGCCGGCGAGCCTGCGCCGTACGCCTGCGGCGCCCATCCCTACCTGTGTGTCGGGACTCCGGCCAACGGCGCCCTCGAACAGCTCGAGCTCACGCTCCCCGCGGGCACCCGCACCCTGAGCGACGACCGGCTGATCCCGACCTCGACGGTGCCGGTCGACGAGGCGCACGACTTCCGGGAGGGCAGGGCCGTCGGCACCGTGGCCTTCAACGAGACGTACGGCGACCTGGAGCGGGTCGACGGGGTCGCGACGGCCACCCTGCGTCGTCCGGGAGGCGGGCCGGGCGTCGCTTTGTGGGTGGGCGAGAACATCGCGTGGCTCCTGCTCTACAGCGCCGACGACGTGCCCGGCAAGGAGCGACGTTCGCTCGCGGTCGAGCCCATGACCGCTCCCGCAGACGCGTTCAACTCCGGGACGGACCTCGTGACGCTCGCCCCGGCCGGCGAGCCGGCTGACGAGCTGTCCGTCACCTGGGGCATCCGGGCCGTGTCGGCCGAGTGACCGGCACGGCTGACACGGACATCGTCGATCTGCGTGGCTCGGGCGCCCACGGCACGGGCGACCGACTCGCGAGCATCCCCGGCATCCGCACGGCGGCCTCACCGGAGGTCCAGCAGTTCGTGCTCGACGGCTTCCTCGAGACGGAAGTCTGCAAGGCACTCATCGAACGCATCGACTACTGCGTCAGACCATCGACGATCGCCGATCCCCACGGCGACGACTCCTTCCGCACCAGCAGCACCTGCGACCTCGATCACCGCGATCCACTCGCGCGCACCGTCGAGGCGAGGTTCCACGAGCTGACCGGCGTCCCGTCGGCGTACGGCGAACCGCTTCAGGGGCAGCGCTATGACGTCGGCCAGGAGTTCAAGGCGCACA
>NZ_JAOPXV010000136.1 GCF_025964975.1 Nocardioides sp. | reverse complement strand
GTCCCGGGCGGAGCCGCGTGCGATGGTCTCGTCCCACCGCTCATCCAGTCGAGCCCACACCGTCCTCCGGTCGGCGGCAGTCGGCACCGACCGCACCGCGACCCGTTCGGGGAACAGCCGGTCCAGCTCGCTCGTGACGTAGGGCGACACGTCGATGCCGTTGACGAAGACCTGCTCCACCTCGCCGTGGACGCCGTCGACCCGCATGCCCTCCACCCAGGAGGCCCTGATCGTCACGCCGCGCAGGTCGCTGTCGCGGAAGCTCGCCCCGATGAAGGTGGAGCCGTGAAACCACGCGCCGACAAAGTCCTTGCCCCGGATCTTCTCCCCCATGCCGCCACGATAGGGCCTGCCACCGATGCCCGGCAGCGCGCCGAGGCACGTCGTGACCGGGCATCAGGGACACTGGGGGACATGAGCGACCTGCCGCGCAAAGCCATCACCCGCAGTGCCCGGCTGGCGGCTCTTCCGCTCGGTTACGCGGGTCGTACGGCGATGGGTTTCGGCAAGCGGCTGGGTGGGGCGCCCGCGGAGGCCGTGCTGAGCGACGTGCAGCAGCGGACGGCCGAGCAGCTGTTCCGGACGCTGGGCGAGCTCAAGGGCGGAGCGATGAAGTTCGGCCAGGCCCTGAGCGTCCTCGAGGCCGCCCTGCCCGAGGACGTGGCGGCGCCGTACCGCGAGAACCTGACCCGCCTCCAGGACGATGCACCGCCGATGCCCACCCAGACCGTCCGCGACCAGCTGACGACGCACCTCGGTCCCGACTGGTCGGACGACCTGGTGTGGCTCGACGGTGGCCCGACCGCGTCGGCCAGCATCGGGCAGGTCCACAAGGGCCGGTGGCACGACGGGCGGGATGTGGCCGTCAAGGTGCAGTACCCCGGCGCGGGCGAGGCACTGATGAGCGACCTGCGCCAGATCGCCCGGGTGGCCCGGAGCGTGGCCCCGGTCTTCCCCGGCATCGACATCAAGCCGCTGGTGGCCGAGCTGCAGGCGCGGGCCGCCGACGAGCTCGACTACGAGCTCGAGGCTGAGGCCCAACGCATCTTCGCCGACGCCTTCCGCGACGACCCCGACTACGTCATCCCCGACGTCGTGGCCGTGGGTGGCGAGGCGATCGTCACCGAGTGGCTGGAGTCGCCGTACTCGCTCGCCGAGGTCATCCGCACCGGAACCGAGGAGGAACGCGACCGCTACGGCGAGCTCCTGGCCCGCTTCCTGTTCGTGGGACCCGTCCGCACCGGCATGCTGCACGCCGACCCGCACCCGGGCAACTTCCGTCCGATCCCGGGGGCCGACGGCCAGCCCGGGCGGCTGGGCATCCTCGACTTCGGGGCGGTCGCCCGCCTGCCTGACCGCAACTTCCCCGAGGCCATGGGCCGCCTGATCCGCGTGGCCGTCGAAGCCGACCCCGACACGCTCGTCGCCGGGCTGCGCGAGGAGGGCTTCATCAAGGACAACGTCAAGGTCGACCCGCAGCTCGTCCTCGACTACCTCTCCCCCTTCGTCGAGCCGGCGCGCGAGGACGACTTCCGCTTCACCCGGGCCTGGATGCGGGAGCAGTTCGAGCGGATCAACAACCCGCGCGACCCGGCGTTCACCATGGCCACCAAGCTCAACCTGCCGACGTCCTACCTGCTGATCCACCGCACCTGGCTCGGCGGCCTCGGCCTGCTGAGCCAGCTCGAGGCGAGGGCCGGCTTCCGCACGATCCTGACCGAGCACCTCCCCGGCTTCGCCGACGTCTGAGTCGTCAGGTCGCTCAGAAGTCGTTGAGCTCGTGGTGGCGCATGGCGATGACCCCTGGCCGTCCCTTGCTGTTCTCGTAGGTCCTCCACACGTAGGAACCCACCACCGCCAGACCGCTGGTCAGCAGGAACGTGGAGAAGAGCATCACGAGCATCAGCGGGGTGGAGCCGAGTGGCTCGACCTTGCCCACCAGCCAGGCGACAAAGACGACGACTGACACCACGGTGGTGACGACCGTGCCGACCAGACCGACCACGGCCAGACCTGGATCGGCAGGTCGGTGAAGGAGAACACGGAGTCGAGGAGGTAGCGGATCCGCTTGTGCAGCGTCCACCCGGACTTCCCGCCGGGTCGCGGTGCGCGTCGGTATGGCGTCTCGACCCGCCGATAGCCCACCCAGAACAGCAAGCCCACGAGCGACGTGGGCGCCTCTCGAAGGTCGAGGATCCTGGCCGACACCTCACGGGTGCAGGCAAACACGTCGACCCCGCGGGGAGGGATGTCCTTGTTGCTGAGCCTGCGGTAGAGACCTCAGAAGACCCGCGAAGCCGAAGTTGCGGGAGTGGACCACCACCTGGGAGGCAAGCGGGCTGTCGGGGAGGATCCGCTCGAGCACCGCCAGCGAACCGTCGGGCGAGCCGTCGACCACGAAGACCGCCTCCAGCTTTCCCGGCAGCCGTTCGGCCAGAGATCCCAGCCGGTCCACCAGCTCCGGCAAGGTCGCCTCGATGCCGTAGACCGGGACCACCACGGACAAGGACGGCGGTCCAGCCACCTCAGAAGCACTCAAGTGCGCCACCTACCCGATCGATCTCGGCGTCGGTGAGCTCCGAGAAGACGGGCACGGACAAGACCTGGGAGGCCAACCGCTCGGTGACGGGGAGCGGCTGATGTGCGTGCTCCGACCACGCCGGGCTGAGGTTGGTCGGGCACCGGGTAGTGCACGTCCGTGCGGATGCGGGCCGGCGCTCAGGTGCTCGACCAGCTCGCTCCGGTGGTCGGTGACCAACACACCGAGATGTGCCGCATGTCCTCGATCGGACGCGGGAAGCAACCTCAGGCGGGGGCTGGCTCGCCCCCGGTAGCGACTGCTGATCGCCCGCCGTCTCTCGTTGTTCGAGTCCAGCGCCGGCAGCCGGCTCGTGAGCACAGCTGCCTGCCTCTCGTCGAGGCGGCTGTTGCAGCCACCGGGAAGTCCGACCCGGTACTTCTCCGTCCAGCCGTACTGGCGGAGCCGGCGAATCCGCTCCGCGGTGCCGGGATCACGCGTGGTGACCGCGCCGCCGTCTCCCAGCGCGCCGAGATTCTTGGTGGGATAGAAGCTGAACGCGGCCGCGTCGGCGCTCGAGCCAGCCATGACGCCGGTGCGTGCCGCACCGATGGACTGCGCACCGTCCTCGACCACCGCAACGCCGGCCTGGGCACAGACGGCGAGGATGGGTGCCAGGTCCGCCGCCCGTGGCATAGACCAGCAGAACCGCGTCCTCGGAGTACTTGTACTGCGACGGCGACGGTCACGCCCGTCGTCCACGAGCGCCTGCACTGACCCGCGCAGGCAGACCAGCTGCTCGCACACCCGATGCGCGTGCTCGCCACGGACGTCGCGACTGGGACGTCGTAGACGACGAAGGTCCGCTCGGGAACGAACGGGAGATCTGAGCGGTGGTCGAGCACCACCAGGCTGCCTCACCGACCACGACGTCGTTCTCGATGAAGACTCCGTCGTAGATGTTGCAGTCGTCGCCGATCACCGCGCCGGGCAGGACGTGGCGAAGGCCCAGATCCTCGTGCCCCCACCGACGGTGTCACTCTCGCAGAGCGCTTGTGGATGGACAAAGGCCGGCATCTGCTCGCTCCGTTCCGGAGACGTCGTTGCTCATCGCTGGCGCGGAGCATGGTGGTGGTCTTCTTGGCACGCGGAAGCATCACCCTAGGTTGGTGGTGCTCCGGGACCTGACGATGCCATCAGCCGACCCAGAAGCCGCGGTCGCCGCCGCCCCAGCCGCCGAACTGCTCGCGGTACGACGACGCCGACCGGGCGCCGAGATAGGAGCCGACGACCGCAGCACCCAGGTCGTCGAGCTCGGGCGAGACCATCCGGCCCTCGACCCGGCGAGCCATGGACTCGATGAAGCGCGCCAGACCCGGGTCGTCGCCGAGCCGGAAGAACGTGGTCTGGGCGCCGATGCGACGGGAGTTGTCCAGCTCGCGGACGGTGTTGGCGATGGTCAGCGGGTGGGGCGGATAGGAGAACCACACGTCGCCGTCGGGCTCCAGGTGGCTGGTGGGCTCGCCGTCCGTGACGATCAGCAGGACCGGCTGCGCGTTGGGGTGCTTGCGGAAGTGGCGGTTCGCCAGCAACAGCCCGTGATGCAGGTTGGTGCCCTTCTGCCAGCGGGCGTCAAGGCCGGTCAGCTCCTCGATCTTCATCACCTGGGCGTGCCGGCCGAAGCCGATCAGCTCCAGGTGGTCGCCGCGGAAGCGCGACCTGATCAGCTGGTGGAGTGCCAACGCCGTGCGCTTCATCGGCACCCAGCGGCCGTCCATCGCCATCGAGAAGGACGTGTCGACGAGCAGGGCGACGGCGGCCTGCGTGCGCTCCTCGGTCTCCTGGACCTCGACGTCCTCGACGCTCAGGCGCAGGGGACCGTCCTCACCGGCCGTCCGGACAATCGCGTTGGTGATCGTCCGCGTCACGTCCCACGGCTCGGTGTCGCCGTACTCCCAGGCCCGGGTCGCCCCGGAGAGCTCGCCCGCCGAGCCGGCGCTCCGGCTCTCCCGCTGGCCCTGACGGCCGCCGATCCGAGTCGCGACATCGCGCAGCAGGGCCTTGCCCAGCTCACGCATGGCCCGGGGCGAGAGGCGCAGCTCGCCGTCGGAGCCGCGCTGGAGGTAGCCCGAGTCACGCAGGGCCTTCTCGAGCTCGGAGAGCGTGCGCGCGTCGACGGCCGCCCGGTCGCCGAGCTGTCGCGACAGTGCGTCGAGGTCGACGTCGTCGAGCCGCGCTCCGCCGTAGGACTGGGAGAGCTGGTCGCTGAGCGCATCGAGCTCGGCGAGGTCCTGGAAGACGCCGGTGCCGTCGCCGAGACCCAACCCCTGCTCCCCGCCGAAGCCCTCGGAGCCACCCCAGTCGAGGTCAGGCCGCAGCGACTGGAGGTTGGCGTCCATCCGCGCGAGCTGCTGCATCAGTTCCGGTGAGCCGAACGCCTGCTGCGAGAGCTGCATCAGCTCCGCGCGCTGCTCGGGCGTCATCGAGTTCAGCATCCGCTGGGCCGCCGCCGAACGCTCGGCAAGGGCGTCCATCAGCTGGTCGATGTTCTCGGGGCCCTCGGGAAAGAAATCGCCGTGCTTGGCCATGAAGTCGGCGAAGTCCTCGTCGGTGTCCTCGCCTCGACTGTGCTTCTCCAGCAGGTCGTTGAGGTCGCTGAGCATCTCGTTGACGGCCGCGCGGTCCTCGTCGGTCGCGCCCTCCATCGCCTCCTTCATCCCGGCGAAGCGCTGGTCCAGCATCTCGCGACCGAGGAGGTCCTTGATCTCGTCATAGGCCTGGCGCGCCTCGCTGCTCATCCAGTCGTACGTCGCCAGGTCGGCCACCGCGGCTGCCGTGGACTCCGGCAGGCTCTCCAGCTCCAGCTCGCGCAGCGCGCGGTCCGCGTCGTCCATCACGACGTCGCGCGCGAGCTGTCCGCGCTCGGCCAGCACGGCCTTGTCGAGGAGCTCGCGCACCTGCTGCATCGTGCCGTCGAGGTTGTGCCGCTGCAGCAGGTCGCGGCGCTTCTCCGCTATGCGCCGCGCGAGGTCGTCCAGCCCCTGCTGGTCCTGACCGCCGCGTCGCAGGAACTCCCGCATCGCGCGCTCGGGCGAGTAGCCGGCCATCACGTCCTGGCCGATCGCGTCCAGCGCCTCGGCCAGGTCGACCGGAGGGGCGAGCGGATCGCCGCCGGCGTACTTGCGATAGCGGCTCATGGGGACCGCAGCTCAGCCATAGACCGTCTCGCGACCGTCGGACTCCTTGCCGACCCGCCGGGCGAGGTAGAGCCCCTCGAGGGCGAGCTCGACCGCACAGGCGCGTTCACCGTCGTTGGTGGCACCGATCCGGGTCCCGATGTCGTCGTAGATCTCTGACTCGCCCAGCACGGGGAGGCCGGAGAGGAACTCCAGAGCCGTCGTCCGGGCGCCCGTCGCGATGGTCGCGCCGTCCTCGACGGCCTCGACGAGCAGGCCGAGGTCGAGGCCGCGGAAGTGGCCGCGGACCGTCTCGGCGATCGCCGTACGCAGCAGGTGCGTCAGCACCTCGCTCTCCCGACCCTCCTCTCCCGTCTCGAACTCGATCTTGCCGCCCAGCACCTCGACGGCGGTCTCGAGGTCGACGACGCGGGCGACGGCGTCGTCCTCACCCCTGACCGTCGCGCGGTGCAGCGCGGACGCGGCGATCGTCTCCGCGCCCGCGATCGCGAACCGCGCACTGACGCCCGAACGCTGGTCGACAGCGCTGGACTCGCGCAGGTTGCGGGTGAAGCGCGCCAGGATCTCGACGAGCACGTCGGGGACCTGGGCGACGAGGTCGGCCTCCTGCCGGATCACGGCGATCTCGTCGAGGATCTCGAGCGGGTAGTGCGTGCGGATCTCGGCGCCGAAGCGGTCCTTGAGCGGGGTGATGATGCGGCCGCGGTTGGTGTAGTCCTCCGGGTTGGCCGAGGCGACGACCAGGACGTCGAGCGGCAGCCGGAGCACGTAGCCACGGATCTGGATGTCGCGCTCCTCCATCACGTTGAGCATCGCCACCTGGATCCGCTCGGCGAGGTCGGGCAGCTCGTTGATCGCCACGATCCCGCGGTGGGAGCGCGGAATCAGTCCGAAGTGAATCGTCTCCGGGTCGCCCAGGGAGCGACCCTCGGCGACCTTCATCGGATCGACGTCACCGATCAGGTCGGCCACGCTCGTGTCCGGGGTGGCCAGCTTCTCCGAATACCTGTGGTCGCGGTGCCGCCACGAGATCCACAGGTCGTCGCCGTGGGCCTCCACCGCCTGCTTGGCACCCACCGTGATCGGGTCATAGGGATGCTCGCCGAGCTCGGAGCCAGAGATCACCGGGGACCACTCGTCCAGCAGACCGACCAGCGAGCGCAGCAGCCTTGTCTTGCCCTGGCCCCGCTCCCCGAGGAGCACGACGTCGTGCCCGGCGATCAACGCGCGTTCGAGCTGCGGGACCACGGTGTCGTCGAAGCCGTGGAGCCCGGGCCAGGGATCGATCCCGTCGCGCAGGAGGGCGAGCAGGTTGTCGCGCAGCTCGACCCGGAGTGCCTTGAGCTCGTGGCCGGAGGCGCGAAGCTGTCCGAGGGTCGCGATGTCTGGGTGCGTCACGCATTCACGCTATCCCCGGCCGTCAAGCCGGTGGTCAACCAAGTGGCAGGAACATCACGTGCAGCCCGACCCTGCCGTGGGTCGGACTGTCGAAGGCGTCGGGCACCGTCCCGATGATCTCGAAGCCGAGGTCCTGCCACAGGCGTACGGCGGGGGTGTTGGTCTCGACGACGGCATTGAACTGGATCCCTGCGAAGTCCCGCTCGCGGTGCCAGGCCACGACGTGCTCTCCGAGGCGACGCCCGACCCCGCGGCCGCGCGCGGTGGGGCTGACCATGAAGGATGCCGTGCCGATGTGCGCCCCGCGGCCGGGCCTGTTCGGGCCCATCTTCGCCGTACCGAGGAGGGCGCCGTCCTGCTCGAGCACGACCGTCTCCCCGGGCGGTTCCGACATCCACCACGGCTTGGCGGACTCCCTCGTCAGGTCGAGCGGGAAGGCGTAGGTCTCCCCCTCCCGGACGACTGCGTCGAACACCGGCCAGATCCCGGGCCAGTCGTCGTCGCCTGCGGTCCGGATGTTCACGCGCCTGTGGTGCCGTCGATCGACTCGCGGATGAGGTCGGCGTGGCCGTTGTGCCGGGCGTACTCCTCGATCATGTGGATCAGGATCCAGCGCAGGTCGAAGGGCGTGCCGGTGTGCCGACTCGTCACCTTCGCGACGAGGTCGAGGTCGTCGCCGATCTCGTCGAGAATGCGGTCGCTGGCTCTGATCGCGTCGTCGAGCAGTCCGAGGAGGACCTCCGGGTAGTCGTCGGCGGCGGTGCGGAACTCCCAGTCGGGGTCGCCGTCCCAGTCGACACCGCGCCACGGCTCGGCGTCGTTGTTGCCGAGCAGGACGACCGAGAACCAGTTGTCCTCGACGAGGGCCATGTGCTTGAGCAGCCCGCCGATGGTCAGCGTGCTCGGGGCCAGCGACTGCGCGAGCTGTCCCTGGTCGAGACCGGCGGCCTTGTGCTTGAGCGTCTGGCGGTGGAAGTCGAGCCAGGCCCGCAGCTGCAACAGCTCGGGTCCGTGCGTGGGCGGGCTGTCGCGGTCGGTGTCGGGCATGGCCGCGACGCTAGCGCCCGGCACCGACACCGCCAACCCGGTTTCGGGGGGGCCGGTCCGTCGTCGCTGGGTCCGTCAGACGATCTTGATCGTGCCTTGGAACCTCAGGAAGTTGGCGCTGCCGCGGTAGACGGAGACCACCTGGTAGGTGCCCGACGCGCGCACCTTGAGGAACGTCGCCCTGGCGACGCCGGCCGTGTGGAGGCTCACGACGCTCATGGCGATCTTGATGCCGCTGCGCCGCAGCACGAACTCGACCTTGCCGGTCGGCACCTGCGGCGCTCGCGGCTTGTTGCGTCGAGTGGTGCTGAAGATGAACTCCTTCAATGGGGGACCCGGATGAGATGAGCCGGATGGTTGAAAGGTTGTCGATCGTTGACGCACTCCACCCCTAGGGTGGCACGGATGTTCACCCACCCCTGCCCGTGCGGTTCCGCTGCGACGTACGACGCCTGCTGCGGACCCCTGCATCGCGGCACCGCCCAGGCGGCGACGCCGGAACAGCTGATGCGCTCGCGCTATGCGGCCTACGCCCTCGGCGAGTCCGACTACGTCTTCCGCACGTGGCACCCGCGCACCCGTCCGGACGACGTGACACCCGCAGCCGGCCTGGCGTGGCTACGGCTGCGGGTGCTGGAAGCGGTCGGCGACGAGGTCGAGTTCATCGCCGACTACGACTCGCCCAGCGGCGCCGGCTCACTGCACGAGCGCAGCGTCTTCGAGCGACGTGGCGGGCGGTGGGTCTACGTCGCCGCGGCTGGCTGAGCCGCCCGGCGTCGGCAGCCACCTGACGTCGGCTGGGGTACGCGCGTTCGAGCCGTAGACGAGCAGGGCCAGGAAGACGCCGTAGACGGGCAGGTGACCCACCATCTCGGTCTGGCCGAACAGCAGCATGGTGGCGTTGAAGGGCACCATGGCCACCAGGACCGCCACCTGCGGGAAGGCACCCGAGATCACGGGCAGGCCGAAGAGCAGCTCGGTCGCCCCGGCGATCGCCACGAAGGTCTCCGGCGAGACCTGGATCCCGACCAGTCCGAAGACGTCGAGCGCCGGATAGCGCTCGAGGGTGTCGATGGCCATGGCAGGGTTCGTGAGCTTCTCGCTGAAGGCCAGGACGATCAGCGCAGCACCCACCCCGAGGCGGAGCAGGAGCAGCGCGAGGCGCAGCTGGTCGCCGGTCGGGTCGACCGCGCCAACGACCACCTCACCGGCAGCGTTCATGCGTGGGCAGGAAGGGTACGGCAAGGGCGAGACGTTCGATCATCACTCCATCGCCGCGCCCGGGAGCCCACGCCGTGCGGCAACGGGTCCGAAACCTCGGGACCTCGGTCACTTCCTGCCTAAGTCGGGCTGCGGAGCCCGGTCCGTCAGGCAGTAGGCCATGCCTGCGGGATCGTCGAGGACCGTCCACTGCTCGTGCTCCGCGACCAACGTGGCGCCGAGGCCGAGGTGGCGCTCGAGCTCGAGCCCGCGGGTCGAGCAGGCGAGGTCGAGGTGCGCGCGCACCGGTCCCTCGTCGCCGACCCGCTGCAGCAGGACGTGCAGGGGCTGGCCGTCCGGTCGGACGAGTCGCTCGAACTCGGCGTACGGCGAAGCCTTGAGCGGCCACTGGAGCAGCTCCTGCCAGAAGGCGGCCTCCCCGTCGAAGATCGCCCCCGGGATATCGAGGCAGACCTGGTCGACGATGCTGACCGAACCACCTGCCCAGGACGCCGGCGGCGCAGGCTGGGCTGCCGGGTGCGAGACGAAGCAGAAGCTCAGTCCGCCGGGCGAGCGCACCACGACGTACCCCTGGTCGACGACCTGCACGCCGCCGAGCGCGACGGCCCGGTCCGCCGCGGCCCGAGCGTCGGTGACGTGCAGGTCGAGGTGGATCCGCGGTGACGCGTCCCCCACCCGCTGCATCCGCAGGTGGTCGTCCCCCGCCGGCGGGACGAGTGTGAGGAACTCACCATCCGCCCCGCGGCGCGCCGACGGCGAGTAGCCGGTGACGGCGGACCAGAAGGACACGGAGCGCTCGAAGTCGGGAGCAGGCACGTCGAGGAACGCGCTCATCCAGAACATGCTCGGAGCCTAGGTGAGGTCAGAGCGCAGGACCCTCGCCCCGGAGCTTGTCGACCGCCGACATCGCGTCGCGCAGCTGACCGAGCCATTCGTCAGCGTGCTCGCCCACGAGACGGACCGACCACGCGAGTGCGTCTGAGCGCGAGCGGGCCACGCCGGCATCCACCAGGGTGTCGAGCACCCGGCGCTCGGGCTGGCGCAGGCGTGTCATCACCGGGGCGGACACGTGGGTGAACAGCGCGGTGGTCCTACCGAT
Source organism: Nocardioides sp. (assembly GCF_025964975.1). Lineage (GTDB taxonomy): Bacteria > Actinomycetota > Actinomycetes > Propionibacteriales > Nocardioidaceae > Nocardioides. Next base: position 8,315 of record NZ_JAOPXV010000136.1, on the reverse strand, counting down.
GCGGGCGCCCCACGAGACCTTGCGCTGGTAGCGCGCCTCGGCCTCGAGGGCGATCTCGATCCGCTGCTCGCGGGTCTCGGACCGGAACCGGCTGATCCGGCCCTCGGCCTCGGCGTCGGTGGCCGACTCGTCGGCGAGGGTGCCGATCACAAGGATCTCTTCACGGTCGGTGGTCACCTCCACGTCGGTGAACCACTCGGAGGGCAGGCGACCGGCGAACCAGTCTGCGCTGTCGTCGGCGCTCGGCAGGTCTGCTGCCTGCCAGCCGCCGCGGCCGCGCGATCCGCCCTCCCCTCGGCGAGCGCCGCGACGGTTGTCTGGGTCTGGGGCGTCCATGGTGTCTCCTTGCCTTGGGTTCATGTATTGATTACATGATTACACCGTTACAATGCCGACACCACAAGAGCATTCCCTCGACGTCTACTCCCTCTCCTCCCAGGTGACCGAGACCTGCTCGAAGCCCTTGTGACGTTGCATCCGTGCGTACGCCGCGTAGGCGCGCCGATCGGCGGGCGTCAGCTCGACGGCGTCGGTGAAGGGCGTCAAGAGCGCCCGGGGGTAGAGGCGGTGAGCGATCACCACGTTGATCTCCATCGCCAGCACGGCCATGACCGCCGCGATGAACAGGAAGCCGACCAGCCCGAGCACGAGCCCGAAGGTCTTGGTCATTGCGGTGGTACCGACGAGCACCTCGGCGACGTACAACGCCCCGAGGAGCTGGAGCAGCTGCCACATGAGCGCCAGCGCGAAGCCCCCGGGAGCAGAACGCCGGTAGCTGTGCTGGCCGGTGGCGGCGAATCGGAAGAGGATCGTCAGCATCGTCCCGGCGATGAGCACGGTCATCGGGGTCAGCAGCCACTTCGTCCCCACCTCGAAGAACGCGGTGGTGGTGCTGGCGATGGTGGCCGCGACGGTGACGGAGAGCAGCGCGACGCCCGCGGTGAGCAGGAGCAGCACCCCCTTCAACCGTGCGTAGAACGGGTTGGGCCGTGAGTTGCGGGGCACCGACCACGCGACATGCATGGCGTTCTGCAGCGACTGGGCAAGGCCCAGGGATCCGTAGAGCGCGGCGAGCGTCCCGAACGTCACGCCTGCCGCCGAGCCGCGCAAGCCCTCCGGTCGACCCAGCTGGTCACCGATGATCGGGAACTGTCGCAACGCGGAGTTGAGGATGGCATCCTGCAGCTCCGGCCTCCCCTCGAGCACGAAGCCCAGGATCGAGGTGCCGAGGAGCATGAGCGGGAAGATCGCGATGAACGCGTAGTAGGTCAGCATCGCCGCCAGGTAGTTGCCCTGGTCGTCGAAGAACTTGTAGACGACCGCCAGCGGAAACCCGATGACCTTGTGCCGGCGTTGGAAGCCGTCGACCTTCTCCACCACGCCCACACGATGCACGGTACTGCCCGTCACCCGAGGCCGAGCAGGCCTCCGGCCAGGCGCAGGACGAGGGCAGTCACCACGACCAGGAAGAAGATCCGCACGAATCGCGACCCGCGCGCCACCGCGACCCGCGCCCCGAGATATCCGCCGGCGATGTTGGCGGCCGCCATGGGCAGCGCCAGCTCCCACAGCACGGCTCCCTGCGGCACGAAGACGACCAGGGCAGCCAGGTTGGTCGCCCAGTTGGCGAGCTTGGCCTTTGCGGAAGCCTCCAGGAAGTTGTAGCCGAGCAGACCCACGAGGGCGAAGACGAAGAACGACCCCGTCCCCGGACCGATGGAGCCGTCGTAGAACCCCACCGCCAGCCCGGTGAGCGCGACCGTGGACAGGTGCTGTCCCCCGGAGAACCGAAGCTTCGTCAGCTCCCCCACGCTCGGCTTGAACCACACGTAGGAACCGACGAGCACCAGCGCGACCAGGATGATCGGGTCGAAGGCGCTCCGCGGCAGCATCGAGGCGACAAGGGCGCCACCGAAGGAGCCGACGAACGCCGCCAGCATCATCGGCAGGAAGGTCCGGGGGTCCGGTCTGATCCGGCGGAAGTACGTCGCCGCGCTGATCGAGGTCCCGCAGAAGGACGCCAGCTTGTTGGTGGCTGCGATCTGCACCACCGACGCTCCCGGCAGACCGATCAGCAGCGCGGGCAGCTGGATCAGCCCCCCGCCGCCCACGACCGCGTCGACGAAGCCCGCGGCCAGCGCTGCGAGCACCAGGAGGGCGATCGTCGTGGTCGACAGCTCCATGGACTCACCCTAGTCAGCGCTAACCTCGGCTCCGTGCGCATCGTCTCCCTTCTTCCCTCGACCACCGAGATCCTCTTCGAGATCGGCGCCGGACCCGACGTCGTGGGCGTCACCTTCGAGTGCGACACCCCCGCGGAGGCGCGCACGCGGCGCATCGTCTCGACGACGGCGATACCGGAGGGCCTGACGCCCCGGGAGATCGATGACTTCGTCGTCGCCGCCACGGCCGCCGGGGACGACCTCTACCATCTGGACGAGGGCGCCCTCGCCGACCTCGAGGCTGACCTCGTCGTCACCCAGGACCTCTGCGCCGTGTGCGCCGTCGACGTCTCCGTCGTCGACGACGCGCTGGCCCACCTCGGCTCCACGGCCGAGGTCCTCACCATCGACCCGCACACGCTCGCCGACGTCCTCGACTCGATCCGCACCCTCGGTCGAGCGACCGGTCGGGTCGCCGAGTCCGACGCTCTGGTCCAGTCCCTGCACCGGCGGTTGGAGCAGGTCGTACGCCGCGTGGCGCGGCGCCCGCGGCCACGCGTCGTCGTCCTGGAGTGGACAGACCCGCCGTTCGCGCCCGGCCACTGGATCCCGGAGATGGTCGACCTCGCCGGTGGCGAGCCCGTGCTGGGGACCGCCGGAACCACGAGCGTCCGCACCACGTGGGAGGACGTTCTGACCGCCGCACCGGACGTGGTCATCGTGGCGCCCTGCGGCTTCGACCGCGCGGGCGCCCAGTCGCTGGCCGACGAGATCGCGGGCCGGCTGCCGGTCGGCATACCCGTGCACGCCGTCGACGCGAACGCGTCGTGGGCGCGACCGGGCCCCCGGCTGCTCGACGGGATCGAGGAGCTGGCGGCGATCCTCGACGAGGTCAGCGGGTGATCGGCTGCACCTGGATCAGGTCGTAGCCCTCGGGCATGACCTGACCGAAGCCCGGGCAGTCCATCGGAGACGCGTCACCCGGAGCCAGCTCGAGCTCCGAGGTGCAGTGAATGGTGGCCTGGAGCTCACCGCCGCCGACGAAGACGAACTCGAAGACCGCGTAGCCGGTCTCGTCACCGTCGTTGGTGACCTCGCCGGTGACGAACGGCTGCTCCTGCATCTCCATCTCGATCATCTGCTCGGTGGTCTCGAGCTGCCAACCCCTGGAGACGGTGAAGTCCTTCCAGGTGAACTCCTCCCCGAGCTCGACCTGCACCTTGTCGGGGTCCTTCGCGGGAGCTGCAGCGGACTTGTCGTCGGAGCAACCGACGGCGAGCAGGAGCAGAAGTGCGGCAGCAGCGCCGCGAGCAATCGACATCATGGTTCCCAGTCTCACCCTCGGGCCAAGAACGCGAGGAGGTCCTGCCGGGTCAGTACGCCGACCGGCTTGCCGTCCTCCTGCACCAGCACGGCGTCCGACGACTCGAGCAGTCCGACCGCCTCGCGTGCCGGGGAGCTGGAGCCGATGGTCGGCAAGGGCGGCGACATATGGTCCTCGACCGCATCGGTCAGCTTCGCCGACCCGGCGAAGAGGGCGTCCAGCAGTGCCCGCTCGGACACCGAGCCCGCGACCTCGGCCGCCACGATGGGCGGCTCGGCCCGCACGACGGGCATCTGCGATACGCCGTACTCCTGGAGGATGTGGACAGCCTCGGCGATCGTCTCCGACGGGTGCGTGTGCACCAGGTCGGGCAGCTGCCCGGACTTGCCGCGGAGCACCTCGCCGACGGTGCGCGCCTCGGAGCTGGTCTCGGTGGCGAAGCCGTACGACGCCAGCCACTCGTCGTTGAAGACCTTGGTGAGGTAGCCGCGACCCGAGTCGGGCAGCAGCACCACGACGACGGCGTCGTCGCGGCCCTCGGCAGCGAGCTCCTGGGCGAGCTGCTTGGCGGCAAAGGCGGCCATGCCGGAGGACCCACCGACCAGCAGGGCCTCCTCGCGGGCGAGCCGGCGGGTGAAGGCGAACGAGTCGGCGTCGGAGACCTCGATGATGCGGTCGGCGATGTCCTTGTCGTAGGTCGTGGGCCAGAAGTCCTCACCGACACCCTCGACGAGGTAGGGGCGACCGGTGCCGCCGGAGTAGACCGAGCCGGCAGGGTCGGCCCCGATCACCTGGATGTCGGGGTTCTGCTCCTTGAGGTAGCGACCGATGCCGCTGATCGTCCCGCCCGTGCCGACACCCGCGACGAGGTGGGTGATCCTGCCCTCGGTCTGCTCCCAGATCTCCGGCCCGGTGGTCTCGTAGTGCGAGCGCGGATTGTGCGGGTTGGAGTACTGGTCGGGCTTCCAGGCGCCGGGCTGCGAGGCGAGGCGGTCGCTGACGTTGTAGTAGGAGTCGGGGTGCTCGGGGTCGACCGCCGTGGGGCAGACGACGACCTCGGCGCCGAGTGCCTTCATGACGTTGCGCTTGTCCTCGCTGACCTTGTCAGGGCACACGAAGATGCACTTGTAGCCCTTGGCCTGCGCCACCATGGCGAGACCGACGCCGGTGTTGCCCGAGGTGGGCTCGACGATGGTGCCGCCGGGCTGCAGCGCCCCCGAGGCCTCAGCCGCCTCGATCATCCGGATCGCGATGCGGTCCTTCACGGAGCCGCCCGGGTTGAGGTATTCCACCTTGGCCAGCACGATCGGGCCGACCCCCGAAAGCTCGTCGAGGGACGTGGACAGCCTGAGCAGCGGAGTGTTGCCGATGAGGTCGAGGAGAGAGTTCACATACTTCACATGGTCAATGTAGCCATCTACTGACGCGTAACATGAAGTCGTGGGGACAGTAGGCGCAGCGCGCAAGCTCGCATCAGCAGCCGCTTTCGGTGGCGGAGGCCTTTCCGTGCTCGGAGCCGGGCTGTACGGCGTCCTGGTGGCTGAGGCGAAGCTGGCCCGCCGCGCCATCGGCACCCACGACGGGACAACACCCCCCGACGCGACCGGCTGGTACGGCAGGGGCCGTCCGGGCCCGGCCATCAAGATCGCCCTCCTCGGCGACTCGATGGCTGCAGGTTACGGCGTCGACCGGGTGGAGGACACGCCGGGCGCTCACATCGGCAGCAGCGTCGCCGCCCAAGCCCAGCGGCGGGTCCACCTGCGCGCCGTCGCGGTGGTCGGCGCCAAGTCGCGTGACCTCGACAGCCAGATCGACAAGATCCTGGGGACTCGTCCGGACGTGGCGATCATCCTGATCGGCGGCAACGACGTCACGCACACGGTGGCGCCGTCGGCCTCCGTGCGCTTCCTTGCCGAGGCGGTCCGCCGCCTGCACGACGCAGGCACCGAAGTCGTGGTCGGCACGTGTCCCGACCTCGGCACCATCCGCCCGATCGCGCCGCCGCTGAAGCAGGTCGCCCGTCAGTGGTCACGTCGCCTCGCCGCTGCCCAGACGATCACGGTCGTCGAGGAGGGTGGTCGCACCGTCTCGCTGGGCGACATCCTGGGGCCGGAGTTCGACGCGGCCCCGGCCCTGCTCTTCGGACCTGACCGGTTCCATCCCTCGGCCGACGGCTACAAACAGGTCGCCTCGGTCCTCATCCCCTCCTGCCTGGCCGCTCTGGGACTCATGCCGGACGACGAGATCAAGCCCGAGCCCTTCCGCGGCGAAGGCGTGCTGCCCGTCGCGACGGCCGCTGCCGCAGCCGTCAAGACCGCCGGGACCGAGCTGGGCGGCACGGAGGTCTCCGGATCCCAGCGCGGGCTCCGCGGGCGCTGGGTCGAGCTGCGGCACCGTCGGCGTACCCCCAGCGCAGACGCCGAGACTCCGGAGGAGTCGGACACCTCCTCGACCGAGGCAGTCGAAGGCTGAGGGATCTCTCCGTCGTGAAATGCCAACGAGCCGGCACCCCTGGGGTGCCGGCTCGTGACGTGAAGCTGATCAGTCGGACGAGAAGATCGCCAGCAGACGCAGCAGGTTGGTGTAGATCCACACCAGGCTGACGGTCAGGCCGAAGGCCGCCCGCCAGGACTCGCGCTCCGGCAGACCGACCGCGACGCCCTGCTCGACGAAGTCGAAGTCGAGGATCAGCATGAACACGCCGAGCACCAGCCCGCCGATGGCGAAGAGCATGCCCGTGGCGCCGAAGCCGAAGAAGCCGATCTGGTTGCCGAAGAAGCTCAGCACCATCTCCATCATGCCGAGGGCGAGCATCCCGAACATGGCCGCGACCACGAAGGTGCGGAACTTGTTCGTGACCTTGATGTCGAAGAACTTGTAGGCGGCCAGCGTGCCGGTGAACGCGGCGAAGGTGCCGACGACGGCCTGCAGCACGATCCCCTGGTCAACACCCGCAACCAGCGGGACGACCTTCGAGAAGGCACCGAGCGCGATGCCCTCGAGGACGGCGAACGCGATGACCAGCGCCGGGCTGATGACCCGCTTAAACGAGTTGACCATCGACAGCGCGAACGCACCGAACGAGCCCACCATCAGGGCGAGGTAGAGCTTGCCGACGGCGTCGGTGCTGGCACCCGACTCGGTGATGGTGTCACCGGTCCAGAACCAGGTGGCGGCGGCGGACGCGATGACCACGGCCAGCGTGATCGCGGTCTTCTGCACCACCGAGTCGACGGTCATCCGGCCCTGGTCGACCTGCTGGTCGGGGACGCCGGTGCCGTAGCCCGACGGGTCGCCGTAGCCGGGGTATGTCGGGGCGGTGGCCCGACCGTTGAACTGCTCGGATCGGGCGAAAACGGGGTTGTTGCTTCTCATTGGTCTCTCCTTGGAGGCCGGGCGGATCTAGTGGATCACGTGCTGCCAACCTTACCGGCAGCTCACATGGTCAACGTCTGCACGCCGCGCGGTGTTCCCGAACCGAGCAGGAGACGCTCGAATGTCCCGCGTCAGCTATTCCCCCATGAGTTCCGCCACGAAGGCGCGCTCAGCCGGATGAGCCGTCGCCCATCGCAGCCGCAGGAAGTCCTCGGGTGCTTTGAGAAGGTCCGCGAACTCCGCCCACGTCTGTGCTTGGGGCGCCGCCCACGCCAGAGACTTCACAGGCATCGCCCGCCGGGCCGCTTCCCGATCCACCCTGCGTTCATTGACTTCGCTCGCATGACACAACTCATCCCCGCGGTCGGCATGGACCAGTTCGTGCCAGAGGTAGCGCCGCTCCTCGATCAAGGTGAGCCCAGAGCGCAGCACGATCGAGCGCGTCCGGTGGTAGTAGCGGCCCGGCTCGGAGATCGGGAGGCGTAGCAAGCCGACGTCGGGCCGCGCCGCCAGTGCGACCCAGGGGCTAGGGACGGCGCTTCTTGAGCTGCTCCAGCCGTTCGGACATGGCGGTGAGATCTCTCTGCATCTGTTCGATGGCTTGGATGGCTTCGTCCTCACCTATGCCCCCGTCGAGTCTCGACCCTGGTGCAGCAACATAGGTGGGGGCACCGACAGCGGGGATCGAGTGCCAGTCGCCCTCGCTCGAGGGCCAGAGGACTGCGACGATCTTGCGGAGCCGGTCGCTCCTGACAGGCTGGCCGGCCTCGGCCTTGTCCCAGGTGCCGGGGTTCACACCGGCCTCGTTGTAGGCAGCTCTCTTGGTGCCGAACACCCGCTCTCTCTGGGCCCTGATGCGATTCCCGAGTTCAGCGCGTTCTGGTCCACCGATATCCACAGGTGAACCGTGGCAGAAACACCTAGGAACATCCAGTGCCACGCAGGAACGGCGCCCTGCCCACTGAGGGCGGTCGCGTGTGGTGAGGGGAGTGCCAGATCTGTGGATGACGAACTTGTTTGTTGTCATGTGTTTCTAGACATGCTTGTATCGCATCATGGCAACGACACCCACCACCGTCGAGGTCCATGGCTACGCCCTTCGCGAACTGCGAATTCGCAGCGGGGTCGGCGTCGCTGAGCTGGCTGCTGCTGTAGGCGTTCAGCGGCCCTACATCGCCAAGATCGAGCTGGGTCACTCCCGCCACGTGTCGCCCCAGGTGTTCAACGCCCTCATGTCGGCGCTGGCCATCACCGACCGGCGCGTCCTGCTCGCCAACCCAACCGCCCAGTCGTGGGACTGAGCGCCACTCAAGATGGAGGAAGTACGTGACAGTTCGTAGATCGGCACACACTGTGGTGGTCCTGGTGATCGGGGCACTCATGGCGGCAATGCTGGCCCTGCCGGCACAAGCTGCACCCACGGGCGGAGACGGCGAGACGCCCGCCACCGGCCC
>NZ_JAOPXV010000073.1 GCF_025964975.1 Nocardioides sp. | reverse complement strand
GACATCTGCTTGAACTCGTCGATCAGCTTGACCGCCATCGACGGGCTGATCAGCGACTGGCCCTCGTTGACCACGCGGACCGCCTGCGCCACCTCCTCGATCGAGGAGTCCTTCAGGAGATATCCGGACGCACCGTTCTTGACGCTCTCGTAGAGGTCGCCCTCCTCGTCCGACACCGTCAGCATGATGATCTTGGCCGACGGGACACCCTCCTTGATGGCGCTGCACGCCTCGACGCCGCTGCGTCGCGGCATCCGGACGTCGAGGAGAACGACGTCGGGCACGAGCGCGACAGCGAGCTCGGTGCCGGTGATGCCGTCCTCGGCCTCACCCACCACCTCGATGTCGGTGTCCTGGGCCAGGAGCATCGTGAGCCCTCGCCGGAAGAGCTCTTGGTCATCGACCACGAGAACACGGATGGGCTCGGCCCCTGGCCTCACTGTTGCCTCGGTCACGCCCGCATCATGACAGACCCGGGCGTGACCGGTCTTCCCTTAGGCCTCTTCTCAGTCCAGATCGAGCGAAATGACGCCGTAGTCGTAACCGCGCCGGCGGTAGACGACCGACGGCTTCTCGCTCTCCTTGTCGACGAAGAGGTAGAAGTCGTGACCGACCAGCTCCATCTCGTAGAGCGCGGTGTCAAGGGTCATGGGCGCGGCCGCGTGGGACTTCTCGCGCACGACGAGGGGCCCGTCGCCCGTGACCGTGATCGGACCGACCTGACGCTCAGTCACGGTCTCGTCCTCGGGCTCCGGAGCAGCCGGAGGCTCGACGTCGGCCAGCGCCTGACCGACCGAGACCGGTGCGTGCCGTCCGCGGTGGATCCGCCGACGGTCAGCGGCGCGACGCATCTGTGACGCCATCTTGTCCAGGGCGAGGTCCAGGGCACCCATCTTGTCCTCGGCAGCTGCCTCGGCGCGGATCACCGGGCCCTTGGAGAAGGCGGTGAGCTCTACCCGGGTGGCTCGGTCGTGTTGTCGTGGGTTCTTCTCCTGTTCCACCTCGACCTGCACGCGGATGATCCGGTGATCGTGCTTCTCGAGTCTGGCGAGCTTGTCCGAAACATGTTCACGGAACCGCTCAGACACCTCGCAGTGTCGGCCGGTGACCACAACATCCATGTGAACCTCCTCGTAGCGGGGCTGCTCAAGCACTCACGCCTGCACGTTTGGCAAGGTGAGATGGAGCCCGCCCGGCCGACCTGGTCTTCGTCCCCACAATCGCCTGCTGGGGCTTCCGCAGCTTGAATGCCACTACCGGCCCTCTCCCGACGGTCGCCGTGTCTGACGGCGGCGCCGAAGCAGGACTTACGTCTAAGCCGCACCGTGATCGGCTGTCTCCAGCCTTACGTGGACCGTTTCGCCTGCGACTGGCATCGGCTTGCCATCCGCGGGGGTGCGCACGCGCACCGGCCCGGATGACGCAACCACGGACCCGGACGGACTCCATGGACCGACGCTAGCCCCTCCGCCCTCAGGACAAAAGCGAACGGGTCGATTGAGCGGGAAACCTCCGGCGAGTCGCGGCGATGACGGCGATGCCGACCGGGCTCAGGCCCACGGCGGCCAGCGCACGCTGGGCCTCGGCGGCGGTGGCGCCCGTAGTCAGGACGTCGTCACAGATCACCACGTGCGCACGGGTGTGTCGTCCGGCCAGTCGTGCCAGCCGGGCCGACGGGCAGGCCATCGAACCGGCCAGGTTGGCCGATCGCTGCTGGGCGGACAGTCCCGCCTGGTCGACCACGGCGCGACTCGACACCAGCATCGGGGCAGCGGAGGCGGTGAGTCCATGCCTGCGCAGGCGGGACACCGCGACCCGGACGAGTGCGCCCATCGGGTCGTAGCCCCGCCGACGGGCGGATCCCGGCCGTGAAGGCACCGGAACGAGCACGAGCGGCTGCTCGTGGTTCGGTACGGCGCACAGCACCGACTCGACCAGCAGGTCGCCCAGGACCCGGCGGAAGCCGAACTGGCCGCGGTCCTTGTGGCCGACGACCATCTCCCGGACCGCGCCGTCGTAGTCGGCCACCGCCCACGGGGTCACCAGACCCGGGGGCGTTGGCTGCGGCCACGAGATGCGTGCCCGGGCGGGAAGCAGCCCACGGCACGGCGGGCAGAGCATCCGACCGGGACGCCCGCACCCGACGCATGTGCTCCCCGTCACCAGGTCGAGGACGGCGTCACGCACCATGTCATCGCATCAGGCGTGCCGTCCCGCCACAAGGTCCCGGGGACGGTCTGTGGAGGCGCTCAGCCCACGTAGGTGAGCGAGGAGAGCCCCTCCTCCGGCGCCTGGAGCGGGCGCTCGGGGGCGGTGAGGTCACTGACGGCGTCGCGGGCCACCGCGAACACCTCGGCACCCTCGACCGGGGAGCTGACGAGCTCGCGCTTGCCGCCCCTGAGACGGGAGGCTCCCAGGAGGAAGAGCTCGCCGGGCGAGCCGTCCACCGAGATCGTCGCCACCTGGGAGAGGTCGTCGGTGATGTCGGTCAACACCGAGATGCTGGTCGGTGATCGCCAGCCGATGTCGCGGATGACCGGCGTCGCGGCGGCAGGCTCGAAGTCCAGCACCACCGCCCGCGCCGCCCGCAGCACGTTGCCCGACTCGTTGTGGAGGATCCGGCTGGCGACAACCCGGTCGCCCTTCGGCGTACGCACGACAGCGACGAGACGGGTTCCGTCGCGAGAGACGAGCAGGCGGCGTACGTCGCGGCCGCTCATGCCCGGCACGTTGACGGCGCGCGGCGACTGGTCGCCGATGACCACGCTGATGACCGCGCCACCTCGTGCCCGGTCGGCCAGCCAGATCCGGTCGGCGAAGTCCCAGGCGGGGGGCAGCAGGTTGCGGCCGCCACTGGCGACCAGCTCGGCTCGACCAGCCTCTTCCACGGGGGCTACGAGGACGTCCTGGCCGTCGGTGGTGACACCGGCCACCCGGTCACCGGCCAGGTTGACGCCGATGGAGCGCACGCCCAGCCGCTGGCTGCCCATCGCACCGGAGGTCTCACCGAGCGACCCGATGGGTCCACGCACGACGCGCCCGTCCACGAGGCCGAACAGGTCGCCGCTCGCCTGCGCCCCCGTGGGGTCGTACACGCTCCCGAGCTCGCTGGCGACCGGGATCGCCACGTCGGACTCGCCCTGCTCCTCCTCGCCGATCGCGAGCTGCACCGCCTCGATCCGCTGTTCCTGACGCAGGGTCCACACCAGCTGGGTCATGATCAGGTTGCGCCGCTCGTCGTCGACAGCGCTGGGCTCTCCCACGAGGGAGACCTTCGCGACGCCGTCAGCCTCGACCGGCACCGAGAACGACTCGAAACCCGGGGGAACGACGGTGCGACTGACCCTGGGATCGGCCGTCGGGTCGTCCAGCAGACCCCGCACCAGCGAAGACGGCAGCTGGTCCCCCTCGGGGACGAAGACCGGCTCCGGGACGAGGATCTGGGTCGTGGGGTCGAAGAGGTAGAGGGACACGCGGCGATACACGCCCTCGAACCATGTCTCTGGGACGATCAGCGCGTCCGGCAGCGCGTTGATGCGCCACTCGCCGTTCTCGACCGTGAGACCGAACGCCTGGGTCTTCTCGTCCCGCGAGCGCTGCCAGGCGCCTCGCGCGTCGTACATCTCGAGGTTGCTCATGGTGAGTGACACCTCGAGCTCCCCCGCCGGGTCACCCAGCTCGCCATAGGTGACGATCGCCTCCGGTTTCCAGCTCAGCTGCGCGTCTTCGGAGAGGAACTGGCGCGCGACGTTGGTGGTGCTGGGCGTCGCCTTCATCGCCTCCAGGAAGTGCAGGACGATCTCGGTGGCCGACTCCCCCCTCTGCGGCGGCTTGGGGTCGTAGGCGATGCCGGACGTCGTGGTGTCGGTGGCGTCGGTCCGCACCTCGGTGACCGGCCCCTCGCTCGGCATGCGCACACACGCCGACATCACCAGAAGGGCGCAGAGAAGGAGGACGACGCGGGTCGCCAGGCCCCTCACGCGGACTCCAGGGCGTCCACGGGCACGAGCGGCAGCGGGCTGTGCCGTAGCTGCTCGTTGAGTCTGCGGGGCAGCGTGAGCCGGAACTGGGAGCCCTCGCCGGGGCGACCCCAGGCCTGGAGCCATCCCCCGTGCAGGTGGGTGTCCTCGAGCGAGATCGACAACCCCAGCCCGGTGCCGCCGCTCGTGCGAGCGCGTGCCGGGTCGGAGCGCCAGAACCTGTTGAACACCATCGCTGACTCGCCGGGTCCGAGCCCGACCCCGTGGTCGCGGACGGCGATCGCGGCAGAGTGGTCGTCGCCGCCGACGAAGACGTGGATGTCGCGGGACTCGGCGTGGTCGATGGCGTTGGTGACGAGGTTGCGCAGGATCCGCTCGACGCGGCGTACGTCCGCCTCGGCCAGGCACGGGTGGCCCGGTTCGTGCACGATCACCCGCGTGTCGCGCTGCTCGGCGAGGGCGCGCGTCAGGTCGACCACACGATGGGCCACGTGGACCAGGTTGACGTCCTCGGACTCGAGCACCGCCGCTCCTGCGTCGAACCGGCTGATCTCCAGGAGATCCGCCAACAGGGTCTCGAAGCGGTCGAGCTCGGTCTGCAACAGCTCGGCCGCTCGCTTGGTCCCTGGGTCGAAGCTGGTCCGCGCGTCGTGCAGGACGTCGCTGGCCATGCGTACGGTGGTGAGGGGGGTGCGCAGCTCGTGCGAGACGTCCGAGACGAACCTGCGCTGCAGGCGACTGAGCTCCTCGAGCTGGCGGATCTGCTTCTGCAGGTTGCTGGCCATCTGGTTGAACGAGGTCGCGAGGCGCGCCAAGTCGTCCTCACCGGTCACGCGCAACCGCTCCTGCAGCTGTCCGGCAGCGAGTCGCTCGGCGACGCGTCGCGCCATCCGGACCGGCGTGACGACCTGTCGCGTGACCAGCCAGGCCAGTCCGGCGACCAGGAGCAGCAGCAACGCCCCTGCGGTCAGCAACGCCCGACCGACCAGGTCGAGGGTCTCGGACTCCTCGTCGAGGGAGTAGAGGTAGTAGAGCGTGTAGGTCTCGTTGTCGGCCGGCAGGGTGACCTGGCTGCCGACCACGATGCCCGGCCCCTGCGGCAGGCCGGTGACCTCCCGGGTGGTCCGGATCGTGGTGAAGGTCCAGGAGGTGGCTGCTGGTTGCTCGAAGTGCTCCTGCAGCGTCCCCGGCACGCTCGACAGGTCGAGGCCCCGGGTGAACTGGGCGCCGCCGTCCTCGAGGCGGCCGCCGGGCGCGGCGGCGGGCGAGAGGATCACCGCGAAGCCACGAGCGGAGCCGCGGCTAATGATCGGCGCGACGAGGTCCTCCTGCTGCCGGGACTCGTTGACGTCGGTGCCCAGGGCGGAGGAGAGCCGCTCGCGGGCGTCAGTCGTCTCGTTCTCGGCCTCGGCGATCACCTGGTCCACGCGGTTGTCGACGAGACCGTCCCGGGTCTGCTGCATGAGGAACGCGCCCACGATCCCCACCACCGTGGCGGACAGCAGCAGCGTGCTGGCCACCACGCGGGCCTGGATCGAGCGACGCCAGAACGTCAGCGCACGCCGGACGCCGTGGGTCGCGCTGCCCACCGGAGGGATCGGGGGTGTAGCGACGGGAGTCTGGGGCGCGGACATGGTCGGCCTACGCCGTACCGGCCTTGTATCCCACGCCGCGGACGGTCACGACGATCTCGGGGTTCTCCGGGTCGTGCTCGACCTTGGATCGCAGCCGCTGGACGTGCACGTTGACGAGCCGCGTGTCGGCGCTGTGGCGATAGCCCCACACCTGCTCGAGCAGCACCTCGCGGGTGAAGACCTGCCACGGCTTGCGGGCCAGGCACACGAGGAGGTCGAACTCCAGCGGAGTCAGGCTGACCAGCTCCTCGCCGCGCATCACGGCGTGCCCCGCGACGTCAATGCTGAGGTCGCCGATGGTCAGGGACTCGTTGGTGGGCGCGTCGTTGCGGCGGACGCGAGCGCGGATGCGCGCCACGAGCTCCTTGGGCTTGAACGGCTTGACGACATAGTCGTCGGCGCCGGACTCCAGGCCCACGACCACGTCGATGGTGTCACCCTTCGCCGTCAGCATGACGATGGGGACCCCGGACTCGGCCCGGATCTCCCGGCAGACGTCGATGCCGTCCTTGCCCGGAAGCATCAGGTCGAGCAGGACGAGGTCGGGCTTGAAGCTGCGGAAGGCTTCGAGGGCCAGGTCACCGCGAGTGACGATCCGGCTCTCGAAGCCTTCCTGACGCAGCACGATGGACAGCATCTCGGCAAGCGATGAGTCGTCGTCCACCACCAGCACGCTGCCCCTCGTGGGCTGCTCGGTCGGGCTCATGCAGGCAGTCTGCCTCAGTATCGGTACAGATCGGACTTGTAGGGGCCTTCGACCGGCACGCCGAGGTAGGCGGCCTGCTCCTTGGTGAGCTCCGTCAGCTCCACACCGAGGGCGTCGAGGTGGAGTCGGGCGACCTCTTCGTCGAGGTGCTTGGGCAGAACGTGCACGCCGAGGTCGTACTCGTCGGCCTTGGTGTAGAGCTCGATCTGCGCCAGCACCTGGTTGGTGAAGGAGTTCGACATGACGAACGACGGGTGACCGGTGGCGTTGCCCAGGTTCATCAGGCGACCTTCGGACAGCACGATGATCGACGTACCGCTCGGGAAGGTCCAGACGTCGACCTGGGGCTTGACGTTCTTGCGCACGACGCCGTCGAAGGTCTCGAGGCCCGCCATGTCGATCTCGTTGTCGAAGTGGCCGATGTTGCCCAGGATCGCCTGGTGCTTCATCTTCGCCATCTGCTCGACGGTCACGACGTCCTTGTTGCCGGTCGCGGTGATGATGATGTCGGCGATGTCGAGGACGTCGTCCAGCGTGGTGACCTGGTAGCCGTCCATGGCCGCCTGCAGCGCGCAGATCGGGTCGATCTCGGTGACGATGACGCGGGCGCCCTGGCCGCGGAGCGACTCGGCGCAGCCCTTGCCTACGTCGCCGTAGCCGGCCACGACGGCGACCTTGCCGCCGATGAGGACGTCGGTCGCGCGGTTGATGCCGTCGATGAGCGAGTGGCGGCAGCCGTACTTGTTGTCGAACTTCGACTTGGTGACCGAGTCGTTGACGTTGATGGCCGGGAAGAGCAGCGAGCCCTCCGTCATCATGTCGTAGAGACGCAGCACACCGGTGGTGGTCTCCTAGGTGACGCCCTTGATCTAGCCGGCGATCTTCGTGTAGCGGTCCTTGCTCTCGGCGAGCGAGGCGTTCAGGACGTCGAAGACGATCTTCTGCTCGTGGCTCTTCGCGGAGGCCGGGTCCGGCGCGACGCCGGACTT
>NZ_JAOPXV010000056.1 GCF_025964975.1 Nocardioides sp. | reverse complement strand
GAGACCAACGTCGACCTCGCTGCTGCCTCCGACGCCATCATCATCGGCTTCAACGTCCGGCCCCAGGGCAAGGCGACCGAGATGGCCGACAAGGAAGGTGTCGAGATTCGCTACTACTCGGTCATCTACCAGGCCATCGAGGAGATCGAGGCGGCTCTCAAGGGCCTGCTCAAGCCGGTCTACGAGGAGTCGACCCTGGGTCAGGCGGAGATCCGCGAGATCTTCCGCTCGTCCAAGGCAGGCAACATCGCGGGCTGCATGGTCATCGGTGGCCTCATCCGCCGCAACGCCAAGGTGCGCATCCTGCGCGACGGTGCCGTGGTGGCCGACAACATCGACCTCACCTCGCTCCGCCGCGAGAAGGACGACGCGTCGGAGGTCAGGGAAGGCTTCGAGTGCGGTCTCGTGCTCCGGAACTTCCAGGACATCAAGATCGGTGACATCGTCGAGTCCTTCGAGATGCGCGAGATCGCCAGGTCCTGATCGATCCGAGTGTCGGTTCCCCCGCCTGTGCGGGGGGACCGACACTTCTCGTTGTGCCCTCCTGAGAGAGTGAACCCATGACCAACCCCCGCGTCCGCAAGATCGCCGACCGGATCCATGTCATCGTCGCTGAGATGCTCGAGCGTCGGATCAAGGATCCGCGCCTCGGCTTCGTCACCATCACTGACGTCCGGGTGACGGGCGACAGCCAGCAGGCCAGCATCTTCTACACCGTTCTCGGTGCCGATGAGGAGCTGGAGAGCACAGCGGCAGCGCTCGACTCGGCCAAGGGTGTCATCCGGTCCGAGGTGGCCAAGCAGCTCGGGATGCGGATCGTCCCGACGCTGACGTTCATCCCGGACGCATTGCCCGAGAGCACGCGCGCCCTCGACGAGGTGCTCGCCCGGGCCAAGGCACAGGACGAGGCCGTCGCCGCGCTCCGAGTCGAGACCTACGCCGGTGAGGAAGACCCCTACAAGAAGCCTCGCGAGATCCGAGCCGCGGACGACGAGGACCGAGACGTTGACGAGCCGGCCGACGACTCCGAGGACCTCGAGGACTGATGACGGACGCACCCGGCCTGGTCATCGTCGACAAGGCCGCGGGGATGACGTCGCACGACGTCGTCGCACGCGTACGCCGACTGGCCGGCACGCGCAAGGTGGGCCATGCAGGGACATTGGACCCGATGGCGACCGGGGTGCTCGTGCTCGGCATCAACCGAGCCACCCGCCTGCTCGGGCACCTGATGCTGACCGAGAAGGCGTACGACGCGACGATCCGTCTGGGCATGTCGACCACCACCGACGACGCGGAGGGGGAGGTCACCGCAACCACGCCCGCGGGCTTCCTCCGGCCCGACCTCGTGGACGCCGAGCTCGCCCGGCAAGTCGGCGAGATCATGCAGGTGCCGACGGCGGTCAGCGCGATCAAGGTCGCCGGCAAGCGGGCCTATCAGCGGGTCCGTGACGGCGAGGAGGTCGAGCTCACGGCGCGGCCCGTGACGATCCACTCGCTCGAGGTCCGCGACCGGCGGGTCGTGGAGGACTGCCTCGACGTCGACATCTCGGTCCGGTGCTCGAGCGGCACCTACATCAGGGCCATCGCGCGCGACCTGGGAGCGACGCTGGGGGTGGGCGGGCACCTCACTGCCCTGCGGCGTACGGCCGTCGGCGGCTTCGACCTCTCCCATGCCCACACGCTCGAGGAGCTCGCCGACGGGCTCGTGCTCGTCCCGATCGCGGAGGCGGCCAGAGCTACCTTCGGCGGTGTCGACCTGGACGAGACGCAGGCCGCGGACGTCCGCTTCGGCCGGCCGATCGGGCTGTCCCTCCCCGGCACCGGCGAGCACGCCCTCTTCGCTCCCGACGGCGAGTTCCTGGCACTCTACGAGCCCACTGCAGGCGGGGCGCGCCCGGTGGCGGTCTTCGTCGGCTGAAGCGCGTCGATAGGCTGCCCACCGTGCAGATCTGGACCTCCTTCGCCGACGTGCCGAGCGACCTCGGTCCCACGGTCGTCACGATCGGCAACTTCGACGGCATCCACCTCGGGCACCAGCACGTCCTCCAGCAGGCACGGACCACGGCTGACGAGCTCGGTGTGACGGAGGTGGTCGTGGTCACCTTCGACCCGCACCCCATCGCCGTGCTCCGGCCCGAGCACGCCCCGCCCACGCTGACCAGCATCGAGACCCGCGTCCGCCTGCTGAGCGAGGCCGGCATCGATGCGGTCCTGGTGGTGCCGTTCGACCGCGACATGGCGTCGTGGTCACCCGTCGACTTCATCGACCGGGTCCTGGTCGACGCCCTGCGCGCCCGTGCCGTCGTCGTCGGCGCGAACTTCCGCTTCGGCAACCGCGCTGCGGGCGACGTCGCCCTGCTGCGCGGCGTGGGGGAGGAGCGGGGGTTCCTCGTCGAGGGCGTGGAGCTGGACGGTGGCCCCCAGGTGTGGAGCTCCACCTACGTCCGCAGCTGCCTGGTGACCGGTGACGTGTCGGGAGCCGCCGAGGCGCTCGGGCGGCCGTTCACGGTGCGCGGTGTCGTGGTGCGGGGCGACCAACGCGGACGCGAGCTCGGCTACCCCACCGCCAACGTTCCCACCCCCGCTGACGCTGCAGCCCCGGCTGACGGGGTCTACGCGGGATGGTTGACCCGTCTGGACTCCGGTGAGAGCTACCCGGCCGCGATCTCGGTCGGCACCAACCCGACCTTCGACGGCGAACGCGAGCGCCGGGTCGAGTCCTACGTCCTGGACCGCGACGACCTGGAGCTCTACGACGTCGAGGTCGACGTCTCCTTCGTCGAGCGGTTGCGCGGCATGGTGAAGTTCGAGGGCGTCGAGGCTCTCGTCGAGACGATGCATGACGACGTACGCCGTGCCCGCGAGACCCTGGTGACCCGAGCGTGAGCCGAGCGGTGCCTCTGCCCGAGCCGGCGACCCGCGAGGAGGCCGAGGCCTGGTTCCTGGCGCACGGCCTGCCCTACTTCGTCGACGACACCCGTGACCAGGTACGCCGCAGGCTCGCCCGCGGTCGGCTGCTGGTGGTCGGCGGGGTCGGCCTCCTCCTCGCGGTAGCCGCCGGTGTGGCCGTGGGATGGTGGGTGGCGACCAGCACCAAGCAGAGTGGTGTCTCTGCCGGGATCTCGGTGGGCGCCACCGTGCTGCTCCTCGTGGCGGCGGTCTACGCGGGCCGCGCGCTGAAGTTCGACGTCATCGGGAAGTGGGCCATGCGCCACTCCTTGGCCAGCCTTGAGCTGCTGTTCCCGTTGGCCACGCGAGCGATGCCGATGCTGCTGCTCTTCGTGACGTTCCTCTTCATCAACACCGAGGTGTGGATGATCGCCTCCGCCCTCGACGGGGGCATCCTGTGGGGTGCGGTGCTGATGTTCGGCGGTGTGGCCACGGGATTCCTGCTGGTGCGGTTGAGCGAGGAGGTCGACCGCCTCGACGACGAGGTCGGCCGAGACGAGCTGGGCGATCGGGCAGACGTGGTCGGGTTGCAGCGGACAAACCTCGTGTTGGTGCTGCTCATCACTCAGGCCTTCCAGGTACTCCTGTTGGCGCTGGCGGTCTTCGTCTTCTTCGTCGTCTTCGGTGCGATCGTGATGGACGAGGCCGTGCTCAAGAGCTGGATCGGGGAGCAGCTGACCTATCCGTGGGGCATCAAGCTGGTCAGCCTTGAGCTCGTCCAGGTCTCGGTGTTCCTCGCCGCGTTCAGCGGGCTCTACTTCGCGGTGTTCGCCGTCACCGACGAGACTTACCGCCGTGAGTTCTTCACCGATGTCCTCGGCGAGCTCGAGCAGGCCCTCAAGGTGCGGGTGCGCTACCTCAGCGGCAGGTAGCGTCCGCTCGACATCGCGGGGTCCACAACGTCGGCAGGAGCCGCTGGTCGAGGCACCTGTACGACACCCGTCGACCAGGTCATGAGCGGCGTGGACACGCCGCCACTGGTGCGGTTCAAGCACTAGTGCGCATTCCGCAGTAGCGGGTGTGTCATGGACACCACGCAGCTCCTCAAGGGAGTGCTCGACCTCGCCGTCCTCGCGGTGGTCGCTGAGGAGGACGGCTACGGCTACGACGTCGTGCGCCGCCTGCGCGCCGGCGGGCTCGACAGTCGGGGACGCGTCGGTCTACCGCACCCTTCGCCGGTTGTACGCCGCCAGAGCGCTGACGTCCTACGCCGTGGCCTCCCAGAGCGGGCCCCACCGGAAGTACGACGGCATGACGCCACTGGGACGCGCGCAGCTCAAGTCCCAGCGTGACGACTGGGTCCATTTCTCCGCCACTGTCACCAACCTGCTGCGGCGGGCCTCCCCGGTGACGTGTGGGGGTTCCTCCAGTCACTGCGGCCCTTCTGGTGGCTGGTGCGAGCCTGGATCGCGGTCGAGCTGATCGACCTGGTGTGGGGCCACGGCGGCTACATGAAGGGCCTCGACGTCATCCCGTCCCTGCGCTGGGCGGGCTTCCCGTTGCTCGTCGCCGCGCTGGTGATCAGCGTCCAGATCGGCCGCGAGCGGCTGTGGCCGGCGCCTCGCCGCGGCATGAGCCGCGCCGCCCTGCTCGTGCCCAACCTCTTCGCGCTGGCCCTCGTTCCGGTGGTGGTCGACAACCTCGTCACGACGGCGAAGGTCGACCAGTGGTACGGCGGCTACCTGACGGGAGCCAACCACCAGGAACCCGGCCTGTGGCTCAAGGACCGCCCGGTCCGCAACATCTATCCCTACGACGCCGCCGGCCAGCCGCTCGTAGGCGTGCGGCTCGTCGACGAGAACGGCCGGCGCCTCGACGCCGACGGTGGGGCCGACGAGTGCGGGAGTCCACGCACGTGCCGTGGGTGAACGGCCGCACGGAGGCCTGGAACGTCTTCCCGCTCTCCGAGCAGCCGACCCGGCGTCGCACCGGGAATTCGACGCGCGAGGCCATGCAGCAGCCGCCGCCGTACGACGTGCTGCCCCCGGTGTCGCTGGGCGGGGTGACGCCCTCGGGCCCCGCCCCACCGGATCAGGTCGACAGCACGCGGGAGAAGCCTTCCCCCACGGATCGGCGGCACCAGCCAGGTCGGTCGAACTGGGCCACCCCTGAGGGTGGAGCGCGGTGACGTCGGGTAGTGGACACTTCGCCGCGGCGCTACCTTCACTTCACCATCACCCCCGAACATCGGAGAGAACAATGGGATACGGACTAGGCGTCTTCCTGCTGGCAGTGGGGCTCATCCTGGCCCTTGCCGTCCAGGACGCGGTCGAGGCGATCGACCTGACGATGATCGGGTGGATCCTCTGCCTGGCCGGCCTCCTGGTCATCGGCATCACCGCGATCCAGAT
>NZ_JAOPXV010000011.1 GCF_025964975.1 Nocardioides sp. | reverse complement strand
CTACGTCACGCACGACCAGACGGAGGCGATGACGCTGGGCGACCGGGTGGCGGTGATGAAGCGCGGCGTGCTCCAGCAGCTGGCGACCCCGCGCGAGCTCTACACCAACCCGGGCAACCTCTTCGTCGCGGGCTTCATCGGCTCACCGCCGATGAATTTCGTGCCGGCCGAGGTGGACGGCACCACGGTGAAGATGCCCTTCGGCACCGTCACGATCCCCGAGGAGCGGGCCAGGAACGCGCAGGGCAAGGGACTCCTCATCGCCGGGATCAGGCCCGAGCACTTCGAGGACGCCTCGGTCATGGACTCGTCGAAGGCAACGGGCTCCACCTTCAGGACCAAGGTGGACGTGGTCGAGTGGCTCGGCAACGAGGCCTACGCCTACATCCCGTTCGAGGCACCGCCGGAGGTGCAGGAGCAGCTGAACCAACTCGAGAAGGACCTCGACGGCGACCAGATGCGGACCCAGCTCGTCGTCGGCCTCGACGGTTCCAGTCGCATCAGCGAGGGTGACGAGGCGGAGATCTGGGTCGACGCCACCCAGATCCACCTCTTCGACCCGTCGACCGGCGAGAACCTCACCGTCGACCTCTCCCGGGCTGGGCGCATCCCGGAGCGGGAGGACCCCTCGGCCGCGGCCAAGGCCGAGCAGATGGCCGACCGGGGCGAGGAGGTCCACTCCGCAGACGGGTCCGCCACCGGGTCTGCAGGTGGCTCGACCAACGGCTCCACTGCCGCGGGAGGGTCGACGGCCGCCGGCGGCTCCACGGCGGCGGGCGACATGCCCCGCCGCTGAGCCGGCCAGCTCGACCAGACCAGCAACGGCGCCGATCCCATGGGGACCGGCGCCGTTGCTGTGCGTGCTAGTAGGTGCCGATGATCTTCTTCGGCGTCCCGGGAGGTAACAGTCGGGTCACGGTGACGCTGCCCATCAGGGCCAGCCCCCGGACGCGGATCGTCGGGGAGTCGGGACCGATGTCGGCGGCCACCTTGTCCTTGCCGTGGCCGTAGTCGCCCATGATCGCAGTGCCGTCCACCACGACGTTGACGTGGGACGGCACCACCACCTTGACGTCGCCCATGATCGCGCTGGCGTTGATCGTGGTGACGTAGCTGGAGAGGCTCGCCTCGCGCAGGTCGATGAGCACGCTGCCCATCAGGGCGAAGGCGGCATGACTCTCCGGCACGTGCCACGCGCCGCGGCGCTTGCAGTCGCCCATGATCGCCGTCGAGCTGGTGTGACCGGTCATGACGGCGGGCGAGCCGGAGACGTTCCTGGGCTGGAGCGAGCTCGTGACGGGTGCCACGGGGTGCAGGTCGGCGGTGATCTGGACCAGGTCGGCGTAGGTCTTGGCGGCAAAGGCCTGCTCGAGACGTTCGTCGAGCTCGTCCAGGTCGAGACGACCGGCGCCTGCCGCGGTCCGCAGGAGCTCAGCCACCTGGTGCCGGTCGGCGTCCGAGATTACGCATGCGGCTCGGGTCCCCCGCCGCGTTGCGGTTCTCCAGCTCACCACCCATGGGCTCACCCCACCGACCGGCGAGCCGCCTGAAGTCCTGCGCCGCGACGTGCTGGTAGTCCTGGGCGGTGACCCACTGCCCGCCCCACCGCCAGCCCAGCCGGGCCAGCGCCAGGACCGGCAGCTCGCCCGACCTGATCGGGCCGGGCGGCGGGTCGACGACGCCGTCGGCGTCCAGGCGCAGGGTCAGCACTCCCGTGTCGGGCTGCCGGTCGTGGTACCAGACGAAGTTGCCGAGGCCGTAGCTCACGTAGGTCTCGCCCGACCACCCGGAACCCCCGACCACGTGCGCATGACTGCCGAGGACCACGTCGACACCGGCCTCGGCGAGAAGTCGGGAGAGCGTGCGCTGCTGCAGGGTGGGGCACGACTGGTACTCGCGTCCCCAGTGCAGGTAGACGATCGCGAGGCCGTCCTGGTCTCGAGCCGGGTGCCGTGCACGCGGTCATGACCAGCACCACCGTCGCGGTCAGGAAGGCGACCACGATGTCGGTGGACCGCGCGCCCCGCCGCCGTGCCGCCCTTGCGCCCACGTCGCGTGTCCCTTCGGTCGTCCTGCTCACCGATTGTGCCTCGTGCCCGGCCGGCATCCGCCCGCGTTAGGCTCAGCGGTTGTGATCGACGCTGAGACCGCTTACACCGACATCCTCCCCAGCCACGGATCGAACGGCACCGACTCGACGCCGTACCGGCTGGTGACCACCGAGGGGGTCAGCACCTTCGAGGCGGACGGCCAGACCTTCCTCCGGGTCGATCCCGAGGCGATCCGCCGCCTCACCGCCGAGGCGATGCACGACATCAGCCACTACCTTCGACCCGCCCACCTCGCACAGCTGCGCCGGATCATCGACGACCCCGAGTCGTCGGGCAACGACCGCTTCGTCGCCCTCGACCTGCTCAAGAACGTCAACATCTCAGCCGGCGGCGTGCTGCCGATGTGCCAGGACACCGGCACCGCGATCGTGATGGGCAAGAAATCAGAGGGGGTCCTGACCGGCAGCAACGACGCCGAGGCCATCAACGCCGGGGTCAAGGACGCCTACACCACGCTCAACCTGCGCTACTCCCAGCTCGCTCCGCTGACGATGTTCGAGGAGACGAACACCGGCACCAACCTGCCGGCACAGGTCGAGCTGTACTCGATGCCGACGGAGAACGGGACCCCCGAGTACAAGTTCCTCTTCATGGCCAAGGGCGGTGGCTCGGCCAACAAGTCGTTCCTGTTCCAGGAGACGAAGGCGATCCTCAATCCGACCCGGTTGCTGTCCTACCTCGACGAGAAGATCCGGTCCCTCGGCACCGCCGCGTGCCCGCCGTACCACCTCGCCGTCGTCATCGGCGGGACGAGCGCGGAGTACGCGCTCAAAACCGCGAAGTACGCGTCCGCCCACTACCTCGACGACCTGCCGACGACCGGGTCGATGAGCGCCAACGGCTTCCGGGACCTGGAGATGGAGCAGGAGGTCTTCAAGCTGACCCAGTCCTTCGGCATCGGCGCCCAGTTCGGTGGGAAGTACTTCTGCCATGACGTCCGGGTCGTCCGGCTCCCCCGTCACGGCGCGTCCTGCCCGGTCGCGATCGCCGTCTCGTGCTCGGCCGACCGCCAGGCGTTGGGCAAGATCACCGCCGAGGGCGTCTTCCTGGAGCAGCTCGAGACCGATCCGGCCCACTACATGCCCAGTGCTGGCGTCTCGGACGAGATCGCCTCGGGCGAGGTCGTCAGGATCGACCTCAACCAGCCGATGGACGCGATCCTGGCCGAGCTGTCGAAGCACCGGGTCAAGACCCGTCTCTCCCTGACCGGCCCGCTGGTCGTGGCGCGCGACATCGCCCACGCCAAGATCAAGGAGCGCCTCGACGCGGGCGAGGAGATGCCGTCCTACCTCCGTGACCACCCGGTCTACTACGCCGGGCCGGCCAAGACGCCGGTCGGCATGTCCTCGGGGTCGTTCGGCCCCACGACGGCGGGTCGCATGGACTCCTACGTCGAGCAGTTCCAGGCCGCGGGTGGCTCGAAGGTGATGCTCGCGAAGGGCAACCGGTCCAAGCAGGTCACCGAGGCGTGCCACACGCACGGCGGGTTCTACCTCGGCTCCATCGGCGGACCCGCCGCGCGGCTGGCCCAGGACTGCATCACCTCGGTGTCGGTGCTGGAATACGAAGAGCTCGGCATGGAGGCGGTGTGGAAGATCGAGGTCGAGGACTTCCCCGCGTTCATCGTCGTGGACGACAAGGGCAACGACTTCTTCACCGACCCCTCGGGCGCCGTCGACGTGCCGCTGTCGGGCATCCGGGTGCGCTCCGCGCAGTAGCGGGCGGAGGTGCTTCATGGCCGACATGGACAGGGACAGGGACATCGTGGAGATCGTGGAGATCGCGCGCTCGCAGTCCGAGCGCGGCGAGGTGGTGCTCCGGCGCCGGACCAACGAGCTCGGAGCCGATGTGTTCGAGCTCCGGGTCAACGGCATCTTCGTCATGGACACCCACGAGACCAGCAGCGAGATCGCCCTCGCCGCAGCAGCACTGGAGCTCGTCGCCGACCCCCGCGACGTCGTCGTCGGCGGGCTCGGACTCGGCTTCACCACGCATCGCGTGCTGGCCGACCCGCGGGTGGAGCAGGTGACCGTGGTCGAGATCGAGGACGCACTCATCGGGTGGATGCGCGACGGCACCGTCCCGCAGGGACGCGCCATCCTGGCCGACCAGCGGGTCAGGATCGTCAACGCCGACATCTCGATGGCTATCGAGGAGGCACGCTCGACGTACGACCTGATCCTGCTCGACGTGGACAACGGTCCGGGCTACCTCGTCAACGAGGCCAACGAGCGCATCTACGAGCCGGACTTCCTCGCACGCTGCCGCGACCTCCTCAACCCCGACGGCGTCCTGGTGGTCTGGTCGGCCGCTGCGGCACCCGAGCTCCTCGACGCGATGCGCACAGTGTTCGGGGAGGCCGACGAGCAGGTGCATGACGTCCTGCTGCAGGAGCGACCGGAGACCTATCACCTCTTCCTCGCACGTCGCTGAGCCTCCGCAGCACACCTCTCGGGGGGTGGCGCGCGCGAGTAACGTCGAGCAGGTGAGCGAGACGAACGCAGGCACCCGGACCGAGCACGACTCCATGGGCGACGTCGAAGTCCCGATCGACGCCCTCTGGCGAGCGCAGACCCAGCGCGCGATCGAGAACTTCCCGATCAGCGGCGCCACCCTCGAGCGGCGACACATCCAGGCGCTCGCCCTGGTCAAGGCGGCGGCGGCGCGCGCGAACGGCGACCTGGGCGTGGTGACGCCGGAGCAGTCGGCCGCGATCGGGGAGGCCGCCGCGGCAGTGGCTGGTGGCGAGCACGACAGCCACTTCCCGCTGGACGTCTTCCAGACGGGGTCGGGCACCAGCTCCAACATGAACACCAACGAGGTGCTCGCCTCCCTCGCGGCCAAGGCCGGCGTGGACGTCCACCCCAATGACCACGTCAACGCCTCCCAGAGCAGCAACGACACCTTCCCGACCTCCATCCACGTCGCCGCCACCCTGGCCGTGGTGAAGGACCTGCTGCCTGCCCTCGCGACGCTCCAGGGCTCGCTGGAGGCGAAGGCCGACGAGTTCAAGGGGCTGGTGAAGGCAGGCCGGACGCACCTGATGGACGCCACCCCGGTGATGCTCGGCCAGGAGTTCGGGGGGTACGCCGCAACGCTGGCCTACGCCGGTGAGCGACTCGGCGCCGTACTCCCCCGGGTCCGGGAGCTCCCGCTCGGCGGCACGGCGGTCGGCACCGGGATCAACACTCCACCCGGCTTCGCGGCCGCCGTCATCGAGGCACTCTCGGAAGCGACCGGGCAGGACTTCACCGAGGCGCGCGACCACTTCGAGGCGCAGGGCACGCGCGACTCGCTGGTCGAGCTCTCCGGTGTGCTGCGGACCATCGCCGTGGGCATCACCAAGATCTGCAACGACCTGCGGTGGATGTCCTCGGGCCCGACGACCGGACTCGCGGAGATCCACCTGCCTGACCTCCAGCCGGGATCCAGCATCATGCCGGGCAAGGTCAACCCGGTGCTGCCCGAGGCCACGCTCATGGTCTGCGCCCAGGTGATCGGCAACGACGCCGCGGTCGCGTGGGCGGGAGCCAGCGGCAACTTCGAGCTCAACGTGCAGATGCCGGTCATCGCCCGCAACCTGCTCGAGTCGATCCGGATCCTGTCCACGTCGACGACGCTGCTGGCCCACCGCTGTGTCGACGGCATCACCGCCGACGCGGACCGGATGCGCACCTATGCCGAGTCCTCCCCCAGCGTGGTGACGCCGCTCAACAAGCACCTCGGCTACGAGGAGGCCGCCAAGGTCGCCAAAGAGGCGTTGAAGGACGGCAGGACCATCCGTGAGACGGTGCTGGCCCTGGGGTACGTCGAACGCGGCGTCCTCACCGAGCAGGAGCTCGACGCCGCCCTCGACGTGGAACGGATGACCTACCCATGAGCCAGCTGAACGACCCGGACTACGTCCGCGAGCAGTATGCGACCGAGACCAACCTGGAGACCCGCCGAGCCGTGTGGCAGCCGACCACCGACGGTCTCGACCCGGCCACCGAGGCCCTGCGCGCGATCGACCGGGCGCTGGTGGGCGACGCCCACGTCCTCGAGGTGGGTTGCGGCACCGGAGTGATGGCCGAGCAGATCAACGCGCTCCCCGGCGTCACCCTCGTCGCCGTCGACTTCTCGCCGCGCTTCGTCGAGATGACCGCCGCCCGCGGCGTCGACGCCCGGGAGGCCGACATCTGCTACCTGCCCTTCGAGGACGCGTCCTTCGACGTGGTCTTCGCCGGGTGGATGCTCTACCACGTCCGTGACCTCGAGCGTGCCCTCAACGAGGTCCGCCGCGTGCTGCGCCCGGGTGGCACGTTCGTGGCCGTCACCAACGGCAACGACCACCTCGCCGAGCTCCGCATCGAAGCCGGGAAGACACGCGAGATCACCCAGTTCAGCAGCGAGACCGGCGAGTCCGTCCTGCGCCGGCGCTTCGCCGACGTCCGCCGCCACGACCTCGAGACCCGCGCGGTCTTTCCGGACCACGCCACAGCGCAGGCCTATCTCGACTCCGCCCCCGGCGCCGGCGAGCTGCCCTTCTTCGAGGGCGAGCGTGAGTACGCCGGGCACGTCACGGTGTTCGAGGCGCGCTGAGCTGACCCCGCTGGTCAGATCCGCCGGTCAGGCCCATGGAGCAGATCGTGCTCGGACCTCAGTACCAGCCGTTGGCGGCCTTGAACGACCACGCGCTGCAGGGCGTGCCGTAGGTGTCCTGGATGTAGCCCAGGCCCCAGCGGATCTGCGACTCGGCCGAGGTCATGTAGTCGGCCGGCAGGTCGTGGAGCTGGGTGAGCGCCTGGGGGATGCCGTAGGCCGAGGACGTGGGGTTGTCGGCGTCGACGCGCCAGTCGGACTCCGAGACGTAGAGGGAGTCGAGGCAGGAGAACTGGGAGTCGTCGAAGCCGAACTCGGGCAGCAGGGCCCGGGCGATGTCACGCGGGTCAGCGGTCGACAGGTCCTCGGTGCGGGTGATCGCCGGGCCGTTGCCGGCTGACAGCGCGGCGACCTTGCGGGCGTCCGTGGTGCCGCGACGGTCCGAGCGGGAGACGAGTCCGGTCTGCGCCCGGCGCTCCAGCAGGCCGTTCTTCTCGATCGTGTCCGCACCCTGTGCCGCGGCGGCCGAGAGGTCGGCGGTGGTGGTCCCGGACGGGGCACCGAGGATGCCGTTGGAGACTGCCACGCCGGTGGCGGCAGCGGCCACACCGGTGAGCAGGAGGGAGGTGCGCAGTGCTTGTCGGGGGGCGGTCCTGACAGCTTTGTGCTTGCCGGGAGCCCGGTGCTTCGGGACGTACTTGTCAGACTTCGTCACAGGGAGGTCTCAGAGGGGGTCGACGACGGGGGAACGTGGTGCAGCGCGCGCTTGCCTGGTCCTACCAGTGATGCCGTGAACGGCTGTCGGTGCGCAGCGCACCGACCGTTCGGCCGGTCCCCGCGGGGGTGTTGCCGGAGTTGGTCACGAAACGGTCACGGGCACACCATGCAGGACCAGAAGGAGGCGTGCAAACCGAACACCGAATCTGTGGAGAAGTTGTGAACCACATGGGAAGCCACAGCCTCACGGACCACATCCGGCCCACCAGCCACAGTGCAACCGCCTCGCGAGCGACCTCGCGTCCCACCAGACTCACCGCAGACGGCCCGTGTCTGAGGCACGGGCCGCCGCTCGGCGTTGCCAGCGATGAGGCGATCAGAGGACGACGTTCTCCAGCATCTCGGTCACCAGCGCTGCGATGGGCGACCGCTCGGAGCGGGTGAGGGTGACGTGGGCGAACAGCGGGTGTCCCTTGAGCTTGTCGACCACCGCGACGATGCCGTCGTGGCGACCCACCCTCAGGTTGTCCCGCTGGGCGACGTCGTGGGTGAGCACCACCTTGGAGCCGGCCCCGATGCGCGAGAGCACCGTGAGCAGCACGTTGCGCTCGAGCGACTGCGCCTCGTCGACGATCACGAAGGCGTCGTGCAGGGAGCGACCGCGGATGTGCGTGAGCGGCAGGACCTCGAGCATGCCGCGGTCCATCACCTCGTCGATCACCTCGGGCGTGGTGAGGGCACCGAGCGTGTCAAAGACCGCTTGACCCCAGGGGCTCATCTTCTCCGACTCGGAGCCGGGGAGGTAGCCCAGCTCCTGTCCACCGACCGCGAACAGCGGACGGAAGACCACGACCTTCTTGTGCTGCCCACGCTCGAGGGTCGCCTCGAGGCCGGCGCACAGCGCGAGCGCCGACTTGCCGGTGCCTGCTCGACCGCCGAGGGAGACGATGCCGACGTCGGGGTCGAGCAGCATCTCCAGCGCCAGGCGCTGCTCGGCGGACCGGCCCCGGAGGCCGAATGCCTCACGGTCACCGCGAACGAGGTGCACCTGCTTGTCCGGACCGACCCGGCCCAGCGCCGTACCCCGCTCCGAGAGCAGCACCAGGCCGTTGTGGCACGGCAGGTCGCGGCCGGCCTCGAGGTCGAGCACACCCTCGTCGTAGAGCACGTCGAGCTCCGTCGAGCTCACCTCGAGCTCGGTCATGCCGGTGTAGCCCGTGTCGGAGTCGCTGATCGTCTCGGCGCGGTATTCCTCCGCCGCGAGCCCGACGGCCGAGGCCTTGATCCGCAACGGGAGGTCCTTGGAGACCAGCGTGACGTCGTAGCCCTCGTTGGCCAGGTTGCGCGCCACGGCGAGGATGCGGGTGTCGTTGTCGCCGAGTCGGAACCCGGACGGCAGCGATGCGGCGTCGGTGTGGTTGAGCTCGACACGCACGGTGCCGCCCTCGTCGCCCACGGGGACGGGCTCGTCGAGCCGGCCGTGCTCGATGCGCAGGCCGTCGAGCATGCGCAGCGCGGAGCGGGCGAAGAACCCCAGCTCGGGGTGGTGCCGTTTGCCCTCGAGCTCGGTGATCACCACGACCGGGAGGACGACTTCGTGCTCAGCGAACTTCTTCAGTGCGCCGGGGTCCGCCAGCAGCACGCTGGTGTCGAGGACATAGGTGCGGTTCTTCGTAGCGTTGTCGGCCACTGTGGACTACCCCTCACCGGACGGCGCGCACACTCCTCGCCCGCCCGAGCTCACCACACGGATCGGGGGGTCGGCAGGCCGGAGTGCCGGCCCCTCCACGCGCACAGGTCCACCGTGTTCGGCGGTGAGCCGATGTGTTGCGATGAGTCGTGAGTTCTCACGAGCTGGCCTCCGATTCAGCAGGCTTCCCCACCCGCCGATATCTCCGAAAGTACGCCCGGGAGGCAAGCCATCCGCCGCGACACGCCAGAACGCGGGGTGAACGGTTCGCGACCCCTGTCCGGACGGGTGGGGTCGAGCTCAGGACCCGAAGCGACGCTCCCGCTCGGCATAGGCACGGATGGCCCGGAGGAAGTCGACTCGACGGAAGTCGGGCCACAGGGCCTCGCAGAAGTAGAACTCGGAGTGCGCGCTCTGCCACAGCAGGAACCCGCCCAGACGCTGCTCGCCCGAGGTGCGGATCACCAGGTCGGGGTCGGGCTGGCCCTTGGTGTAGAGGTGGTCGGCGATGTGCTCGACGTCGATGACGTCGGCCAGCTCTTCCAGGGTGGTGCCGAGCGCCGCATGCTCCTGCATGAGCGAGCGGACGGCGTCGGCGATCTCACGGCGACCGCCGTACCCCACGGCGATGTTGACCAGGATGCCGCGGATGTCGCGGGTCTCGTCCTCGGCAGCCTTGAGCTTCTCGGCGGTCGGCGCCGGCAGCAGGTCGAGGGCCCCGACGGGATGGATGCGCCACTTCTTCTGCGCAGCCAGTGACTCGACCGCCCCCTCGATGATCGCGAGCAGCCCGGCCATCTGCTCGGGCGGGCGGTTGGTGAGGTTGTCACTCGAGAGCAACCACAGGGTGACGACCTTGACGCCGACCTCCTCACACCAGCCGAGCAGCGGGAAGATGTTGTCGGCACCCGCTTGGTAGCCCCCCGCGGTGTCGAGTCCGACCGCCTTGGCCCAGCGACGGTTCCCGTCGAGCATCACCCCGATGTGCTGGGGAATGCGGTCGGCCGGGAGGAACTTCGCCAAGCGGTGCTCGTAGGCGGGGTAGAGCACCCGCCGCACCGCGTCCCTCACCTTCGCCACGCCCCGATCGTAGCGAGGTCCCACCCCACGGGGTGGCGCTGGAGGTGAAGTGCCTCGCGTTCGGGGCACATACGACCCCCTGTCGCGTACGTTTTGTGCATGACCGACATCCTGCGAGACCGTTTCGACGAGTTCTCCGGGCGCGTCGAGGACGCGATCGCTGAGGCGAAGCCGCGACTGCGCGGTTGGCTGCACCTGGCCGTCGCCCCGCTCGCCCTCCTCGCGGGCGTCGTGCTGGTGGCGTTGTCCCCCGATGGCGTCACCCGGACCGGCTCTGCCGTCTTCGCCGGGACCGCACTGCTGCTCTTCGCCGTCTCCGCGATCTATCACCGGGGCAACTGGTCACCCACGGCGCACGCGCGCCTGAGGAGCTTCGACCACTCCAACATCTTCTTGTTGATCGCGGGGTCCTGCACGCCGTTCGCGCTGTTGCTGCTCGAGGGTCGCGAGCGGTGGACGATGCTCACCATCGTCTGGGGCGGCGCGATCGCCGGAGTCCTGATGAAGCTGCTGTGGACCGGCGCCCCGCGTTGGCTGTCCGCGCCCATCTACATCGCCCTGGGCTGGGCCCCGGTCTTCTTCTTCGGCGACTTCGTCACTGGCGCCATGGAGCGCTACGGCGCCGGCACCGGCACCGTGGTCATCACCCTGGTCGCGGTCGGCGGCGCCTTCTACACGATCGGCGGCGTCATCTACGGCATGAAGCGGCCCAACCCGTGGCCGCAGTGGTTCGGCTTCCACGAGGTCTTCCACACCTTCACCATCCTGGCCTTCGTCAGCCACTACGTCGGCGTCTCGGTCGCGACCTACTCGCTGCGCTGAGGTCGCGACCTACTTGCTGCGCTGAGGTCACTCAACCCGGCGGGCTGCCCAGGGTGAAGCAGGCGAAACCCGCCAGGGCGGCGAAGGCAGAAGTGATCGCCACGGCTCGCGCGACCAGCGGTGCACGCACCGAGAGCCGCTCCAGGACGAGATAGCCCAGTGAGATCAAGCCCAGGGCGACGCTGACGTGCAGCAGGACGGCCAGCGTCGTCCCGGCGATGGCACCGGCCACGCGGAAACGGCCCCACAGCAGGCTGAGCACCAACGGGATCACGATCGCGCCGGTCAACCCGCCAAGGACCTCCACCCACCAGAGGTGGTCCCCCATCCAGGGCACCTGCCAGGCGAGAGGCCACGCACGGTCGAACAGATCGCCGGTGGCGCTGTAGCCGAGATAGACGATCACCGCGAGCGAGACTGCCACTCCCGCGCGGTGGGCCCATCTCGTGGCTGTCGGCCACGGCAGACCACCCGGCACGAAGATCGTCGCCGCCGTCACGGCCGACCACACGATCCAGCGACGGATGATGCCGGTGCCGGTGTCTGCCATGGCGTCGCGGAAGACCCGGTCGGCCTCCACCCGAGTGACGGCGTGGCCCTCCGTGGACGTGTAGGAGGGCGCGCCACCGCCGTCGACCAGCGCGTCGTGCACCAGCGCGGCGGGCAGGTGCGCCCCGGTCTTGGGGACCAACCAGGTGAAGAGCGCCGGGGTCGAGGTCAGGTCGGTGCGGAAGTCGGGTGACGCGGGCACCAGGAGCTCACCGAGCACCCGGTCGCGGTAGGCGATCCGGCGCGCGAGGCTGAAGATCTCGACGCCGTCCGGCAGGTGCCGTTCGAGCACGATCCGTGGGTCGGCCTCGGGGTCGGGGGGCAGGCCGATGCGGTCCCCGATCGCCAGCACCCCGCCGTCGTAGAAGCGGCGCGGCTCGCTCTGCACCTGTCCGTCCAGCCCCCGAGATCGCATGCAGGACACTCTGGCACCCACCACCGACACCACGCGATCACTGCCCGGTCGATGCGGATCTATGGTTTCGCCCAGGACGACCGCCCGGCTCGTGCCCGTGACGACCGAGATGGATGGCGACGAGCTCGACGCCCTCGCCGCCTGGCACCCCGCACGCAAGCACGGCCTGACGAGGGTGGCGGCGGTCGAGTCCTTCGGCCGCTTCCGGTACGGCGACGGGTTTACCAACTCCCGCGCTCGGCCTCCAGGCCTGCCTGGCGGTGGTGCCGTTCCTCCTGGCCCTCACCGGCCTGGCTGCCGACCTCGACGAGGAGCGGCCGGCGAACGTGGTCGCACACGTCGTCGACTCCCTGTCGCCCGGCGCGGGTGACAGCGACGACGCGCTGACGTCCGCGGTGGAGAAGTCCGACGATTCGGAGAAGGCCGGCGAGGTGGCCCTGGTGTTCGGCCTCGGCTTCGCCCTGCTCTCGATGACCACGGCGATGACGCAGGTCGAACGCGGCGCCAACCGCATCTACGGCATCCGGCGCGACCGCAAGGCGCTCGCGAAGTACGGTCGCGCCGCCGTCCTCACGGGCGTGCTCTCCGGCCCCGTGGCCGTCGGCTTTGTGATGATCGTGGGGGCAGCGCGCTGGGCCAGGCCATGGTCGACAACTACGGGTGGTCGTCGGACACGCTCCAGTGGTGGAGCGTGCTGCGCTGGCCAATCAACCTGTCCCTTCTCGTCCTGACGATCGCGGTGCTCCTGGACCATGCCCCGCGCCGTCGCCAGCCGTCGCTGACCTGGCTGGCCCTCGGTGCCGGTATCGCCGCCGTGGTGAGCGCGCTGGCCACCCTCGGCCTGGCCCTCTACGTCTCGTTGAGCGGGTCGTTTGGCAGCGTGTACGGCCCGCTCGCCGGCATCTTCGCGCTGCTCCTGTGGGCCCTGCTGTCCTCGGTCGCGCTGTTCCTCGGCACGGCCGTCTGCGCCCAGCTCGAGGCCTTGCGGGCTGGCTCGGGCGACCCCGCGCTGCCCGACCCGGGACGTCCGACCCCAGCCTGGTCGATGACACCGCCGGCGACGACTGAGCGCATGACTGCACTCACGACGCACTACCGTCGACCCATGCCCGACATCGTCATCTGTGAGCCCCTGCGGACGCCCGTGGGCCGCTACGGCGGCTCCCTCGCCCCACTCTCCGCCGTCGACCTCGCTTCCCAGACCCTGGCCGAGCTGGTCCGCCGGACCGGTCTCACGGAGGGCGACGTGGACGACGTGATCCTGGGCAACTGCTACCCCAGCGGCGAGAACCCCGCCATCGGCCGGATCGCTGCCCTCGACGCCGGACTCGGGACGGGTGTTCCCGGGCTCCAGCTCGACCGGCGTTGCGGCTCGGGCCTGCAGGCCGTCCTGTACGCCGCAGCGCAGATCGCCAGCGGAGGAGGAGCGGTCATCGTGGCCGGTGGCGTGGAGTCGATGTCCAACGTCGAGCACTACGCGCTGGGTCTGCGTACCGGCGTCCGCAGTGGCGGCGTCGAGCTGATGGACCGCCTGGTCCGCGCCCGCGAGACCGCCGGCGGCAAGGACCACCCCGTCCCGGGTGGGATGCTCGAGACAGCGGAGAACCTGCGGCGGGAGTATTCGGTCTCCCGAGAGGAGCAGGACGAGCTTGCCGTCCGCTCCCAGCAACGGGCCGCTGCCGCCCACGACGCCGGCAGGTTCGCCTCGGAGCTCGTCCCGATCACCGTACCGGGCCGACGCGGCAAGCCCGACGTGGTCGTCGACCGCGACGAGCACCCCCGCCCCGACACGACGCTCGAGCAGCTCGCAGCGCTGCGGCCGGTCCGGGAGAAGGTCGACCCCGGGTCGACCGTCACCGCCGGCAACGCCAGCGGCCAGAACGACGGGGCCGCCATGTGCGTCGTCACCACGCGCGCCGACGCCGAGCGCCTGGGCCTCCGTCCGCTCCTCTCCCTCAAGTCGTGGGCCGTCGCGGGGGTCGGACCCGAGGTCATGGGCATCGGGCCGGTGCCGGCGACCGCGGCCGCGCTGGATCGAGCGGAGCTCACCCTCGACGAGATCGACCTGATCGAGCTCAACGAGGCGTTCGCCGCCCAGGTGCTGGCCTGCCTGCGTGAGTGGGGCCTCGACGCCCACGACGAGCGCCTCAACCCCAACGGCTCCGGCATCTCCCTCGGCCACCCGGTCGGCGCCACCGGCGCGCGCATCCTGGCCACGCTGGGCCACGAGATGCATCGCCGCGAGGCGCGCTACGGCCTGGAGACCATGTGCATCGGGGGCGGCCAGGGTCTCGCCGCGATCTTCGAGCGGGTGGGCTGATGACGGGTCGACCGAGGTCGGGCGT
Source organism: Nocardioides sp. (assembly GCF_025964975.1). GTDB lineage: Bacteria > Actinomycetota > Actinomycetes > Propionibacteriales > Nocardioidaceae > Nocardioides. The sequence continues at coordinate 18,146 of NZ_JAOPXV010000011.1, read as the reverse complement.
GCCCGTCCACCACGTCGTCACCGGGCGCCCGGACGCACCGGTCGTCGTGCTGTCGAACTCCCTCGGCGCCACCCACGCCATGTGGGACGCCCAGGCCGAGGCGCTCACCGAGCAATTCCGGGTGGTCCGCTACGACATGCGCGGCCACGGCGGCTCCCCCGTGCCGCCCGGGCCCTACAACATCGACGACCTGGCCGACGACGTGGTCACCCTCCTCGACACCCTGGGAGTGGAGCGGGCGCACCTCGTCGGTCTGTCGCTCGGCGCGATGACCTCGATGCGGGTGGCAGCGCGCAACCCCGAGCGCGTCCAGCGGCTCGTGGTCGTGTCCACGAGCGCCCGGCTCGCACCCGCCAGCGCCTGGCACGAGCGGGCAGCCGTGGTGCGGACCTCCGGCACCAGCGCCGTGGCGGAGACCGTCGTCGGGCGATGGTTCACCGCCCCCTACCTCGCCGCCCAGCCGCAGGTCAGGGAGCAATGGGTCGCGAGCATCGCCGACACCCCGTCCGAGGGCTACGCGTCATGCTGCGAGGCGGTCGCCGCGCTGGACCTGCGCGACGACCTGGCGCGGATCACCGCGCCCACCCTGGCGATCGCCGGCGCCGACGACCCAGCGACTCCGCCGGAGCACCTCAGGACCATCGCAGAGGACGTCGCGGACGGTCGCCTCCTCGTCGTGCCCGGCGCCGCCCATTTAGCCAACGTCGAGCAGCCCGAGGTCGTCACCGCGGCCATCATCGAGCACCTCGCGGCACCCTCCTGACCTCAGGACGACTGTGTCGACCCGCCCGGTGTCGCCGGGTCGTCCGTGCTGTCGGGGCTGCCCGTGCTGCCGGGGCTGTCCGTGCTGTCGCCGTACAGGCCGAGATCCCTGGACTCGCGCGAGATGCGCAGGTGCTTGAACAGGCTGAAGCCCAGCAGGGCGACCGCACCGACGAGCAGCAGGAAGATGATCAGCGCCACCCATCCGGCCTTGACGTCCTCGGGTGCGGGTCCCTCTTGGGTGGCAGTCAGCACGGTGAGCATGGGACCAGTCTCTCAGGCGGGAGCGGTGATGCCGGCGAAGAGGTCGTCCTCCGGGAGCTCGGAAGCGACGTGGCTCACGACCAGCTCGAAGTCCTCCGTCGGCCAGGTCGCTGCCTGGATCTCCCGCGGGATGGAGAAGAACCAGCCGTCCGGGTCGATCTGCGTGGCGTGCGCGAGCAGGGCCTGGTCGCGGACGCCGAAGTAGTCCGAGCACGGCACCTTCGTCGTCACCCGGGCATCGGAGTCGGGACGCTCCTTCCACTTCGCGAGCCGCTCGGCCCACGGGGACTCCAGGTCGTGGGCGAGCATCGCTTCGTGGAGCGCAACGGCCTTGGGCCGGCTGTGGCCGTGCTGGTAGTAGAGCTTGAGGGGCTGCCACGGCTCCCCCGCCTCGGGGTAGCGCTCAGGGTCTCCCGCAGCGTGGAACGCCTCGACGGAGATCTTGTGGCACATGATGTGGTCGGGGTGCGGGTAGCCTCCGTTCTCGTCGTAGGTCGTCAGCACGTGCGGACGGAACTCGCGGATCAGCCTCACCAGCGGCTCGGCGCCGACCTCGACGTCGACGAGGCCGAAGCACCCCTGCGGCAGCGGCGGCAGCGGGTCGCCCTCGGGCCAGCCCGAGTCGATGAAGCCCAGCCAGTCCTGCCGGATGCCGAGGATGTCGCGCGCCCGCTCCATCTCCTGGCGGCGGACCTCGGTGATGTTCTCCAGGATGTCGGGCCGGTCCATCTTCGGGTTCAGGATCGAGCCGCGCTCGCCGCCGGTGCAGGTGGCGACATGGACGTCGACCCCCTCGGCGACATACTTCGCCGTCGAGGCCGCACCCTTGCTCGACTCGTCGTCCGGGTGGGCGTGGACATGCATCAGGCGATATCCGGCGCGCGGCAGCGTCGTGGCGTCGGATGCGGCAGAGGAGGCAGGCTGCGACATGCGGTTGAGTCTAGGTTCTCTACGCTGGGCGCTGTGACCGAGCCGGCAGCACCCCGTCCCGCGGCTGCAGCGGACAGCGACCTCGCGCAGCGGTACGCCGCACCGCCGCCCTGGCGCCGACGGGCACTCATCGGCGCCGTGGCCGTGCTGGGTGCAGTGTTCATCGGCTGGGTCGCCTGGATCGCGTGGGTGAACGCCACGCCGTCGGCTGAGTCCAACCTGGTCGGCTTCGACGTGGCGAGCGACAGCTCCGTGGTCGCGCACGTCGCCGTACGACTCGAGGGCGATCTCGGCGATGTGGTCGCCAGCTGTCGGGTGACCGCCTTCGCCGCGGACCGCACGATCGTCGGCGAAGTCTCGTTCACCCCCGTCCAGGGTCGCAACGACGTCACCATCCGCACCGATCGGCGGGCCTTCAGGGTCGAGCTGATCGGCTGCTCGACCCCCACTGACCCGCGACCTCGGTGAGGGTGCCCCAGCACAGTTCGCCGCGCCGATCTGCACCGATCGGCCCGACTTGCTAACCTGATCATCTGCCCGCCCGGCAGCGACCGCCCATTGCGCGGCTGCGAGCGCGAGCCGAACGGCTTCGGAGCAGGACCACCACACCACCACCGAGTGGACGCGACAATGTGCGTTTCCACCTAGTAGGAGCACACCGACATGACCCAGGACGCCGGCACCATCTGGCTCACGCAGGACGCCTTCGACAAGCTCACCGCCGAGCTGGACGACCTCAGGGGCCCGCGCCGCGCGGAGATCATCGAGAAGATCTCAGCCGCGCGCGACGAGGGCGACCTCAAGGAGAACAGCGGCTACCACGCGGCCAAGGACGAGCAGGGCAAGCAGGAGGCCCGGATCCGTCAGCTCGAGGACATGCTGCGCCGCGCCGAGGTCGGCGAGACGCCGGCCAACGACGGTGTCGTGGAACCCGGCATGGTGGTGACCGTCCGGTTCACCGGCGAGGACGAGACCGAGAAGTTCCTGCTCGGTGCGCGGGAGAACCTCGCCGAGGGCGACACGTTGGCCGTGTACTCGCCGCAGTCAGCCATGGGCGCTGCCATCAACGGCCACGACAAGGGCGAGACGGTTTCCTACACCGCGCCCAACGGCAAGGAGATCCAGGTCGACATCGTCGACGCGGAGCCCTACCGCAGCTGAGCTACTCGAAGACGGTGTAGCCCGCGGCGCGCAGCTCGGCCATGACCGCCGCCGCGTGGACATCCCCACGCGTCTCCAGCTGGATGCGGACCTCGACCTCGTTGAGGTTGAGGGTTGGGGAGATCCGCTCGTGAGCGACGTCGAGCACGTTGGCGCCGGCGTCCCCGACGCGAGCCAGCAGCCCCGCCAGGCCGCCGGGCAGGTCGGGGATGACGACGCGGAGGTAGAGGAACCGACCCGCGGAGGCGAGACCGTGGCGGATGACCTTGCTGAGCAGCAGCGGGTCGATGTTGCCGCCGGAGAGCACGGCGACCGCCGGGCACTCGAAGTGGGACGGTGAGTCGAGGACCGCAGCGACCGCCGCCGCCCCCGCCGGCTCCACGACCATCTTCGCCCGCTCGATCAGGGCCAGCAGTGCCTTGGAGAGGGACTCCTCGGAGACCGTCCGGATCTCGTCGACATGGTCGCGCACGGCAGCGAAGGTGATGTCGCCGGGCCGACCGACCGCGATCCCGTCGGCCATGGTCGTCATCGTCGACAACGGGACGGGCTCGCCCTGGCGCAACGAGCCCGGGAAGGCCGCGGCCCCCTCGGCCTGAACGCCGATGATGCGCACGTCGGGACGCGCGGCCTTGATCGCGACCGCGATGCCCGCCAGCAGCCCGCCGCCGCCGGTCGGCACGATCACCGTCTTGACGTCCGGCGTCTGCTCGAGGATCTCCAGCCCGGCCGTGCCCTGGCCCGCGACGACGTCCACGTGGTCGAAGGGGTGGATCATCACCGCGCCGGTCTCCTCGGCGAAGCGGCGCGCCTCGACCATCGCGTCCTCGAGGTAGCGCCCGTGGAAGCGGACGTCTGCGCCGTACGCCCTGGTCGCCTTCTCCTTGGGGATCGGCGCGCCCTCGGGCATGAAGACCGTGGACTTGATGCCGAGGAGCGAGGCCGCCAGGGCCACGCCCTGCGCGTGGTTGCCGGCGCTGGCCGCGACGACACCCGCCGCCCGCTCCTCAGCTGAGAGGCGGGAGATGCGCAGGTAGGCACCCCGGATCTTGAAGGAACCGGTGCGCTGGAGGTTCTCGCACTTGAGCATCACCGGTCCGTCGGTCAGCGCCGACAGCCATCGTGACTCCTCCATCGGCGTGCGCACCACAACGTCCGCCAGTGTCACTCGGGCGGCCTCCACGTCCGCCAGCGAGACGCTGCCCACACCCACCTCAGTCATGCCTGCAGGCTACTCACCCGCAGCGTCGCTCGTGGCAGCGAACCGCTCCAGCAGGCGGTGGGCGGCGTCCGGGTGTCGAGCCGCCAGCAGGCCCGCCGCGGCCAGGACCTGGTGGTGGTCCACGAGCACCGTGCGCGGCGCGCGGGGCAGCTGCCACCCGCCGTCGTGCTCACCGGTGGCCGGCAGCAGCACCCGCCCCACGACGCCCTCGGCACCGTTGCGCAGCGCGCCACCCGAGCCGACCAGCAGGTCGACCTCGCGGAGGTCCTTGCCCGTGCGCTCGACGACGCGGCCCTCCGGGCTCAGCACCACCTTGCTGCGTCCGGCGTGACGCTTCAGCGCGGTCTCCACGGCAGCCTTGGCGATGGCCTCGTCGACGAGGCGCTCCTCGTCCGAGTCGGGGAGGAAGCCCGGCTCGGCGTGCCGCCGCTCAGCGGCCTCCACCAGGTGGTCGAGACCGGCCGCGGCAACGGTGCTGACCGCCGACCAACGCATACCCAGGTCACCTTCGACGGTCCGGGTGACAGGAGTCGTCGCCACCACCTCACGAGCCAGGCCGCTGTGCTCGGGGTCGATCTCGACCACGCTGTGCACGTCCGTGGTCGCTCCCCCCACGTCGACCACGACCACGTCGCCGGCGCCCGGGCGCGCTCTGCCGTCCTCAGTGAATCCCAGGCCGCGGGCCAACAGCTCGACACCCCTCAGCACGACGTCCGGTGTCGCGCCCTTGACCATGGCCGTGAAGTCGGTGCGCCGGCTCAGGTGCTTGCCGCCGATCACGTGGGCGAGGAACATCTCGCGGATCGCGGCTCGCGCCGACTCGGGCGCCAGCACGCCGATGCGGGGCACGACGTTGTCGGCGAGCACGCAGGGCAGCCCGGCGAACACCGCTGCGGCCTCGTCGCGTACGTCCGTGTTGCCCGCCACGACCACGGGTCCCCGCCAGCCGCTGGCCACCAGCCGGACGGCGGCGTCGACGAGCACGGCGCCGTTGCCTCCGTCGGTGCCCCCGGTCAGGAGCACCACGTCGGGCTCGGCCAGGTCGTCGAGGTCGTCGCCCTGGCTGAGGGCGCGTACGGCGACGACCTTGCCGCCGCTGCTGAGGGCGACCCTGCGACCGGCCTCGGCAGTGACCAGCTCCTCGTTGCCGACGACCGCGATCCGCAGCCCACCCCCGGCGCTCGAGCACGCGAGGACCTCGGCATCCGCGGCGCGCGGGTCATGGGCAGTGAGCGCGGCCAGGCAGGCGTCGTACCCGTCGAGGACATCGGTCTCGATCGTCGTGGGATGGCTGACGCTCGCGACGATCGCGCCCTCGTCGAGGTCGACCAGTGCAGCCTTGGTGAAGGTGGAGCCGAAGTCGACGCAGATGACGACCGTCACCTCACGCACCGATCACGCCGCGCGCCGATCACGCCAACCGCCGATCACGAGAGGGCTCGCTCGAGGTCGGCCAGCAGATCCTCGACCGTCTCGATGCCCACGCTCAGCCGGATCAGGTCGGAGGGGACTTCGAGGTCGGTGCCAGCGACGCTGGCGTGCGTCATCCGGCCCGGGTGCTCGATGAGCGACTCGATGCCGCCGAGCGACTCGGCGAGGGTGAAGACCTCGGCCTTGGCGCACACGTCGAGCGCGTGCTGCTCACCACCGGTCACCCGGAAGCTGATGATGCCCCCGAAGCGCTTCATCTGCTTGGCGGCCACGGCGTGGCCGGGGTGCTGCTCGAGGCCGGGGTAGATGACCTCCGCGACTCCTGCGTGGCCGCTCAGGAAGTCGACGACCTTCTCCGCGTTGTCGCAGTGACGGTCCATCCGCACGCCGAGGGTCTTGAGTCCGCGGTGGGTCAGGAACGCGTCGAAGGGGCCGGGGACGGCGCCCATGGAGTTCTGGTGGAAGGCGATCTTGTCGGCGAGCTCGAGGTCGCGCACGACCAAGGCTCCCCCGACGACGTCGCTGTGCCCGCCGACGTACTTCGTCGTCGAGTGGACCACCACGTCCGCGCCCAGCGTCAACGGCTGCTGGAGGTAGGGCGAGGCGAAGGTGTTGTCGACGACCAGCAACGCTCCGGCGTCGTGGGCCACGCTCGCGAGGGCCTCGATGTCGCCGATGTTCAGCATCGGGTTGGTGGGCGTCTCCACCCAGACGATCTTGGTCCGGCCCGCGATGATCGCGGCCTGCATGGCCTCGACGTCCGAGACCGCCGCCGGGCTGTGGTCGAGGCCCCAGACCTTGGCGACCTTGTCGAAGAGCCGGTAGGTCCCGCCGTAGGCGTCGTCCGGGATGACCGCGTGGTCGCCGGGTCGCATCAGGGAGCGCAGCAGCGTGTCCTCGGCCGCCAGGCCACTGGCGAACGCGAAGCCCCGCTCGCCCTGCTCCACGGCTGCCAGCGCGCCTTCGAGCGCGGTGCGGGTCGGGTTGCCGGAGCGGCTGTACTCGTAGCCCCCGCGCATCCCGCCGACACCGTCCTGCTTGTAGGTGCTCGTCGCGTAGATGGGCGGGATCACCGCGCCGGTCGCCTCATCGGGCTCGTAGCCTGCGTGGATCGCACGCGTCTCGAACCCGGCCTTGTTGATGTGTTCTTGGGTCACGGATCGAGACTAGGCCAAGCGCGTGTCCCACGTCTCAACGGACAGGTGCGAGGCAATTGTTGGTCCGACCCGGACAATGGAGACATGTTCGGATTCGGAAAGCCCTCCACCCTGCCCTCCCCCGACGACGCCCTGCCGGGTCGGGACAGCCAGCCCTGGACCCTTGGCGAGCACGTGGTCCTCAAGACGCCGGTCGTGAGCGACGACGTCCCCGCTGGCCACGAGGTCGCGATCTTCGGTCTCGGGTGCTTCTGGGGCGCGGAGGAGATCTTCTGGCAGGTCCCCGGCGTCTGGTCGACGTCGGTCGGCTACGCCGGCGGCCACACGCCGCACCCGACGTACGACGAGGTCTGCTCGGGACGCACCGGCCACACCGAGGCCGTCCGCATCGTCTTCGACCCGAATCTCACGTCCTTCGCCGACCTGGTGAAGAAGTTCTTCGAGATCCACGACCCGACCCAGGGCATGCAGCAGGGCAACGACGTCGGCACGCAGTACCGCTCGGCGATCTACTTCATGTCGCCCGAGCAGGAGACCACCGCACGCGACCTGACCAAGGTGTACGGCGACGAGCTCACCCGACGCCGCCTTGGCTCCATCACCACCGAGATCCGCCCGGCCGCCGAGGCTGGCTACTTCTACGCCGAGGACCAGCACCAGCAGTACCTCGCGAAGAACCCCTTCGGCTACCGGTGCCACGCGAACACGGGGGTCAGGTTCCCCCAGACGACCTGACCGAACCGTGAGCCGGTTCCGACGCTGTGGGCCGCGCAGCCCCCCGGATGGTGGGTCACGCGTCGTCGTGGGCGAGGCTGCTGGACAGCTCGCGGTGGGCGTCGGCCTGTGCGCGGAGCTGGTCGGCCTTCTGCTCGAAGGCCGCGATGGCGTCCTCGCCGGCGGCGAACCGAAGGGGCGGCTCGTCGCGGGCAGCCAGGTGGACAAGGGCGTCGGCGAGCTTGATCGGGTCGCCGCCCTGCTTGCCGTCCATCCCCTGCCACGCCTGAACGGTCGCGGTCGTGCGGTCGGCGTAGTCGGCGATCGAGGGCTCGGCGTACTGCGTGGACTGTGGGGAGAGGAGCTCGGTGCGGAAGAAGCCCGGCTCGACGAGCATGGTCTTGATGCCGAATGGTGCGACCTCGGGGGCCAAGGCCTCCATGAATCCCTCGACCCCGAACTTTGAGGCGGCGTAGGCGCTGGTGAACTCCACCGGAGAGGTGATGCCGGCGGTGGAGGAGATCGTCATGACGAGTCCGGAGCGCTGCGTGCGCAGCTGCGGCAACGCGGCGCGGGTGACGTTGACCGGCCCGAGCAGAGTGGTCTCGATCTGGGAGCGGAACGCGCCGGGTGCCATCTCCTCGAAGAACCCGGCCTGGAAGCTGCCGGCGTTGTTGACCAGCACGTCCAGCCGGCCGAACCGCTCAACGGTGGCAGCGACCGCGGCCTGGGCGGCGGCGGGGTCGGTGACGTCGAGCTCGACGGCCAGCAGGTCGTCGTGCTCGCCGAGCGCTTTGGTCACGGACTCGGCGTTGCGGGCGGTGGCGACCACGGCGTGGCCGGCCGCCAGAGCCGCCGTGGCGACGTCTACGCCGAGGCCTCGACCGGCGCCGGTGATGAACCAGACGTTCTTCTCGTTCATGTGGATCCTGTTCCTGTGTGAAGCGCCGCGCGACTCGCGGCGGAGACGGAGTCATACCTGTCCGGCCACCGTCTGTCGTCGGTGACATCCACTACGGAACCAGCCCGAGCGCGAAGGTGGGAGACCCGCTCAGAGGGGTACTCACAGGGACCCTCACGTGGCCCGAACCGCACGTAGAGTCGAGGTCATGACCACGCCACACGAGGACCGTGACGTTCGTGGCGATGTCCGGGCACAGATCCGCGAGTTCCTCACGACCCGCCGCGCCCGCATCACCCCCGAGCAGGCAGGTCTGCCTGTCTACGGCGGCGAACGTCGTCGGGTGCCGGGGCTGCGCCGCTCCGAGGTCGCCAGCCTGGCGGGAATCTCACCCGAGTACATGACCAAGCTCGAGCGCGGCAACGCCACCGGCGTTTCCGAGAGCGTGATCGAGGGCTTGACCCACGCGCTCCAGCTCGACGAAGCAGAGCGAACCCACCTCGAAGACCTGCTCCGCACCGCTGGCAGCACTCGTGCACTACGGCGTCGCCCTGCCCGTCAGAAGGTGCGGTCCACCGTCCAGCGCATCCTCGATTCGATGGCCGGCACCGCGGCCCTGGTGCTCAACGGCCGATTGGACGTCCTGGCCACCAACGACCTGGGGGCAGCCCTCTACTCGCCGGTCCTGGCCGCGCAAGAACAGCCGGCCAACACCGCCAAGTTCGTCTTCCTCGACCCGGCAGCGACTCGGTTCTTCCGCGACTACGACCAGGCCGCCAACGACACGGTCGCCCTGCTGCGCGCCGAAGCCGGCCGCGATCCCTACGACCGGGACCTCTCCGATCTCATCGGGCAGCTCTCCACCCGCAGCGAGGACTTCCGCCGCCGTTGGGCCGCCCACAACGTCCGCATCCACACCAGCGGCGTCAAGCTCTTCCACCACCCCGTCGTCGGTGACCTCGACCTGCCCTTCGAGTCCCTCCCCCTTCCGGCCGACCCCACCCAGAGCCTCCTCGTCTACACCGCGGAGCGGGGATCGCCCAGCCACGACGCCCTGCACCTACTAGCCAGCTGGGGCGCTACGGCCGACGACCCCTTCCTTCGGCGAGACGCAGAGCACGGTGCCCCACGCGAAGGCGATTGAAGCGCACTCACGAGCAGGTGCCTCTACGCGAACAACCCCTTCGGCTACCAGTGCCACGCGAACACGGGGGTCGGTTTCCTTCCGACGCGTGATCCGGCGTTGTCAGCCTCGCCCGGGTGCCAACAGAGGAAGCGCGAGCCGCGCCCGACGAGTTCACCGTCATCACGCTCTGCGGCTCCATGAGCTTCCGCGAGGAGTTCGAACGTATCGATGCTGAGCTGACGCTCGCCGGACACGTCGTGCTGACCCCGACCGCCCTGCCTCCCTCACGGGAGCTCAACGTCGAGGAACGCGCACGACTCGGCCGCATCCACCTCCAGAAGGCCTCCATGGCGGACGAGGTCCTCATCGTCGACGTGGGTGGTTACGTCGGGGAGAGCACCCGCCGCGAGATCGAGCACGCACGATCGCGCGGGGTGGCCTTGAGCTATCTGGAGCCCCACGCACCCGACTGATTGGTCGCGGCCCTGTCCGTGTCGTGTGGGATGCAACCCGTCACTGACGTCTTCTCGGACCGGCTGACCGCCTGGCGCGACTACACCTCGAGCCCGTGGGCCCGAGTGCGATACGCCGTGGTCGAGGAGACGTTGAGACGCGAGACCTCACGACTCGGGACGAAGCTCAGGATCCCGGACGTCGGTGGTGGCGACGGCATGGACGCCTTGCCGCTCGCCACGTCCGGACATGACGTCACCGTCCTCGATCAGTCACGGGGCTGGCTCGACGAGGCGGAGCGTCGTGCTCGTGCCGCCGGGGTGCGCGTCCGGACGATCGAAGGAGACCTCTCCTCGCCCCCGGACCTGGGCGAGTTCGACCTCGTGCTGTGTCACTTCGTGCTCCAGTATCTCCCCGCGGGCACTCGCGACCTCGCCACGTTGGCCGGTTTCGTCCGCTCGGGCGGCACCCTCTCCGTGGTCGTTCCCAACCCGGTCGGCATGGTGCTCCGGCAGCTGGTCACCAGTGGGCCCGCTGCCGCGATGGCAGAGCTGGGAGCGGAGTCGAAGCACGCGGTCCTCGTCGACCATGACATCCGCAAGGTCGAGATGGGCGAGCTGGAGGATGGGCTCGGTGAGGTCGGGCTGTCGGTGCTTCGCCGCTACCGCAGCCGGATCGCCAACGACCTGCTGACGGACAACGACGCAAAGAACGAGGCGGACTACTTCGACGACCTGCTTCGACTCGAGCTGGCGCTGTGCGACCAGGAGCCCTACCTGCGCATCGGCGGGATGTATCAAGTCATCGCCACGAAACCTTGATCCTGAGGATGTCGAATTCCGTCCCGCTCGCACGTCACAGTGGGAGAGCAGCCGCAGGGGCCCGCCCGGACAGAGGAGCGACATGACCGAATACATCATCTTCTTCAATCAGCAGTGGGTCGGCGACCACGACATGGAGTGGTTCCAGTCGCGCGTGGAACCCTCCGTGGCGGTGATCCACGACATGGAGGCCGCGGGCGTCCTCGTCTGGGCCGGAGGGCTAGAGGAGGACATCGACCAGGCGTTCAGTGCCGACGCCACCAGCGGCACGGTGTCGGTCACCGACGGGCCGTACGCCGAGACCACGGAGTTCCTCGGCGGGTTGACCATCATCGACGTACCGGACGAGGAGACCGCCCGGATGTGGGCGGGCCGGATCGCGGAGGGGTGTGGTTGGCCCCAGGAGGTCCGCCGCGTCAAGCAGCGGCCGGACAGACGGACCTAGCCGCCGGGCGGGCTCGACCCCTGCGGGTCGACGGGCGCGCCGTCACCGGTTCCGGTCGGCCCCGAGCCTTTCCATCGCCTCGTCGAACGCGCGGCCGGCCGCGCGCCACGGTCCTGACGGCCCGTCCACCTCGGCCAGCCCGAGCAGGTGAGGGGTGAGGTCAGCACTGAACCCCTCGCTCGCCTCGCGTGGGAGCAGCGAGGGCAGGTTGTCGATGGCGATGACGTCCAGTGGCGCGCTGTTGTGCTCCGGGTCGCCAGCGTGCAGGCGCCTGGTCGGCTGCTGCCACGTGGTGATCTCGGTGTTGACCGGGAGCATGTTGGTGGGGCCGCTGACATCGCAGGTCACGTCGGCGAGGACCCGCAACCGGCGCTCATGATCCAAGTCGGAGAGCTCCACGAACGGAGCCGTCGGGGTGTGGGTGACCACGCAGTTCACCAGCAGGTCGTGGCCGAGGAGCGCCTGCTTGTGCAGGTCCCGCGTCTCCTGACGATCCCACCGGGTGAGCGGCACACCGGCGGTCATCAACGCTCGCTGCGCACCACGACCCGACCGTCCCCGGGCCCCGGTGACCAACGCCAACAGCTGGTCGGCCCCGGCCTTCCCCGCCTGCTCCAGCTCCTCGTCGAGCTCGTGCCTGGTCATCGGGGCGAGCGGTCCGGCGAGCCGGCCGGCCAGGTGCAGCACGCCGAGAGCGGCACCGACGTAACCCGCCCAGTAGCCGAACGCCACCACGCGCCTGCCGTCGTCGCCGGTGAGGTACTCGATGTCGAGCAACCGGCCCCCGCCGCGGCCGAACCGCTCCAACGTGCGCTGGGCGTCCTCCTGGCCCTTGAAGGCGTGCGCGAAGTAGATGTGCCGGTGACGCAGCGCCGCCGGCTCGTCGGGGAGCTCCTTGATGCCGAGGACGTAGGCGTCGGGTGGCGCGTCCGGCCAGGTGTCCGCGCCCACGACGAACGCCCCGGCTGCGGCGTACTCCTCGGTGGCGAAGACGCGTTGTGGCGAGTCCTCGACGGTCACCTCGAACCCGGCGTCGAGCAACAGCGGCACGTCGGCGGGTACGACGGGTGCCCGCCGTTCGGTGCTGCGGGACTCGGACCGGATCCACACATGGACGGACTGCATGCGAACAGAATGCCAAACGCGGCGTTGACCGGGCGCGCGAGCCCCGGCACGGGGACTGCCACAATCGGTTTCATGGGATTCGCGGCCCGGTCCGGTGGACATCGATGACCACGACCCTGGCGATCGTGGCCGACACGCACGTGCCCAAACGCGCCCGGGACCTGCCACCCGAGCTGTGGCACGAGATCGAGGACGCGGCGGTCGTCATCCACGCCGGGGACTGGGTCGACGTACGACTCCTCGACGAGATGGAGGCCCGATCGCGTCGACTCGTGGCGGTCTTCGGCAACAACGACCACGGCGCGCTGCGCGACCGGCTGCCGGAGGTGGCGCGTGTCGAGATCGAGGGCCTCCGCCTCGGCGTCGTCCACGAGACCGGAGCGTCGAAGGGACGAGAGGAACGCTGCAGCGCGCTCTACCCGGACCTCGACGTGCTCGTCTTCGGCCACAGCCACATCCCGTGGGACACCACCACCGCGACGGGACTGCGGTTGCTGAACCCGGGCTCCCCCACGGACCGTCGTCGCCAGCCCTGGTGCACCTACCTCACCGCCACGGCGGACGCCGGCCAGCTCACGGACGTCACCCTGCACCGGCTGCCGCCCCGCACGACCGCCTAGGTCGGCGCGGAGAACGCCGGCCAGTCTCCGAGCAGCTCGCCGAGCGCGGTGAGCTGGTCGACGGACACCCACGAGGGATTCGAGCCCTGCGGCAGGCGCAGGACCTCGAGATCGCTGATGCCGGCGGCCCTGATCGTCTCGGCCGTCAGTCCCGAGGAGAGCAGCGGAAGGTGGAGCGGGACCTCGAGCTTCCCCGTCTCCGCGCCGAGCTCGTCGACCATGGGAGGGACCTGGCCAGTCACCCAGCCCAGGCCCCAGATCCCGCGGGCCAGCTCACGGCCGTCGCCGGAGACCCACAGCACGACTCGGTCGCCGGACGCCATCATGCGGCTGCGGTAGTTGTCGGCGACACACCATCTGGTGACCGGCTGCGGGTCGCCCTCGCGGATCGTCCGCGGCAGCTCGGGGTTGGCCTTCGGCTGGCACTTGATCAGCCAGGCGCCGAGGTTGTCGGCCGTGATGCGTGCGTCAACCACACGGCCTTCCTACCACCGCGGCGGATCGTGGTTCACCGTTTGGGTACCGGTCCAGCGCGCCTGGTGCGTCGCGCTCGAGAGGGCGCGGCCGGAGGCGAGCGACGGGTCTTCGAGCAGCCGTGTCGCGCCGCTCCGGCTACGTCCTGGCCGGTGCAGCACGCACCGTCTGGCAGCACAGCGTCCCCGCGGTCAGCGAAGAACGATGGTCGGTCACGTTCCGGCAGCTCCGGACCGTCCGGTCCCGCCGCGCCCCACTGGCCTTACAACGTAAGATGTGCCATGTAACCATACGACGTAAGTTCCCCGCAACCGATGTGGAGGAGGACGACGTGCCAGCTCGAAGCAGACGTGAGCCCCTGAGCCGCGACCGGCTCCTGGCAGCCGCCGTCGAGCTCGCCGACGCCGAGGGGCTGGGCGCCGTGACCATGCGGCGGCTCTCGGCCACCGTGGGCGTGGAGGCCATGTCCCTCTACCACCACCTCTCGGGGAAGGAGGCCCTGCTCGAGGGACTGGTCGACACGGTCGTGGCGGAGATCGACCAGGCCGTCCATGCGGTCGAGGAGTCCGAAGGCCCGCTGGACTGGCAGCGCACGTTGCGGCGACGGTTCCTGGCCGCCCGGACCGTGATGCTGCGGCACCCGTGGGCGCCTGCGCTGATCGGGAGCCGCACCTCGGTCCCACCGAGCATCTTCGGGATCTACGAGGCACTGCTGGCGACCATGATCGAGGGCGGCTTCTCCTACCACCTCGCGCACCGCGCGCTCCACACCTTCGCCAGCATGCCGCTGGGCTTCGTGCAGGAGCTGTTCAGCCCGGCCGCGACCGGCACGAGCGTGGACACGGAGGTGGCCGAGGCCGAGCTCATTGCCATGGCCGAGATGCTGCCGCACATCACCGCCATGGTCGCCTCCGAGATTCACACCAACGACGGCGACATGCTCGGATGGTGCGACAGCCAGCCCGAGTTCGAGTTCACCCTCGACCTGATCCTCGACGGGTTCGCGCGCCAGCTCGGCTGACCGGACCTTCGGCATCGGCCGGCACACAACCTCCGCGCCCCGTCCACCCCTTCCGACCACCCGCGCTCGCTCGCCAGCGGGGTGGCGGCCTTCAGCCTCGCGCCAGACATCCTGGAGCTCCCGCTCGACGAACGCCTCGACGTGATTCGGCACGGTCGGCATGGTGTTCGCCGCGAGCTGTGCGCTCGCGGCCGGTCTCGGCTTCGTGCTGAGGAGCACGGCGGGGGCGCTCATCTCGATCTTCCTGCTGATGCTCTTGCTACCCGTCACCCTCCCCTAGTTCGGCTACGAGTCGATGGCCGGCCTCGCGGAGATCCTGCCCGGCAGCGGAGCCATGTTCCTGCTGACCGGCGAGCGGATCGCGGAGGACACGACCCGGACCTCAGCCGTCGTCACGATGCTGGCATGGGCTGCCGGCGCCCTGGCGCTGGGCTGGATACGCCTGGTGCGGGACGACGCCAACCGGTGACGGGCGCCCCTAGCCCCGCAGCACCTTGTCCATCGCCGTGCCCCGGGCGAGCTCGTCGACGAGCTTGTCGAGGTAACGGATCTTCTGCATGAGCGGGTCCTCGATCTCTTCCACCCGGTGCCCGCAGATGACGCCCGTGATCAAGGTCGCGTTCGGATTGAGCCGGGCGGTTGCGAAGAAGTCCTCGAAGGTCGTGCCGGCAGCGAGGTGGTCGGCCAGCTCCGAGGCGTCGAATCCGGTCAGCCACTCGATCACCTGGTCCAGCTCGGCCTGGGTGCGTCCCTTCTTCTCCACCTTCGCCACGTAGTGGGGGTAGACCGAGGCGACGCTGACGGTGAAGATCCGGCTCATGGCCTTCAGCGTAGGGACCTCTGGCATGATTCGCGTGAGGTCCTCGACACGGACCGGCCGCCCCCGCGCCGCTCAGCAGAGGAGACCAGTGGGTCCGCAGCAGGTCCCAGCCCCGGCTGAGTCGCCCGGCCGCGCATGGGCGTGGACCATCGCCGCCTGGCTGGTCCACGCCTACACCGCCTCCGGGGTCGCGCTCGCCTTCCTCACGGTGATCGCCGTCATGGAGGGCGACACCGTCCGCGCCCTCTGGCTGGGCCTGGCGACCATGGTCGTGGACGGCACGGACGGCATGATGGCTCGCTACGTGCAGGTGAAGAGGCGGGTGCCGTGGTTCGACGGCGCATTGCTGGACAACATCGTCGACTACCTCACGTACGCCTTCACCCCGATGGTCCTGCTGTGGAGCGCCGGGTATCTCGGTGAGGGCACGTCCGCGACGGTGCTGGCCGTCGTCCCACTCGTGGCATCGGTCTACCAGTTCTGCCGGGTGGACGCGAAGACCGAGGACCACCTGTTCCTCGGCTTCCCGAGCTACTGGAACATCGCTGCCTTCTACGTCGTGGTCCTCGACCTGGAGCCGACCAGCACTGCGGCGCTCCTGTTGGTGTGCGCCGTCCTTGTCTTCGTCCCGATCGGCTACGTCTACCCCTCGCGGACCACCACCTTGCGCACGTTGACCCTCGCCCTCACCACCCTGTGGCTCGCCAGCTACGCCGTGCTGCTCAACCAGGCCTCGGATGGTGATCCGTCGCCGATCTGGCTGGCGATCTCGGTGGCCTACATCGCCTACTACGTCGTCCTGAGCCTCTACCTGACGGCTCACCGCAGCCGGGCCGCCGCGCGGGCGGCCTGAGGCCCGCAGCCCCTGACGCGCTCGGCAGGCTGACTACCTTCGATGAGGGGCGGCTCTGTCCTATGCCGGCGGAGCCGGCTGGGTGCCGTTGACGTCCAGACCGGCACCCTCAGCGGCACTGCCGATCGACTTCTTGATCAGCGCCCCAGATCGAGGCCGGTCGACGTCTTGAGCATGTTGAGGGTCTGCGCGACGTTGTCGTTGACCTGGCGGGGCAGGGCGCCGGTGCCGTCGGTGGACACGATGGTCAGCTGGTCGATGTTGGCCATCGGTGCAGCCACCTCGCGGGCGATCTGCGGCAGCACCTCGATCAGCATCTGCAGGACGGCGGCGTCGTTGTAGTGGGCGAAGGCCTCGGCCCGCTTGTCCATCGCCTCTGCTTCGGCCTGCCCGACAGCCCGCGTCGCGGCTGCGGTGGCCTCACCCTCGGCGCGGGTGGCGTCGGCTTCTGCCACACGCCGGGCCTTCTCCGCCTCACCACGCTTGGCACCCTCGATCGCCTCCGCCTCAGCCAGGGCCGAACGGCGGCTCTTCTCCGACTCACCGTTGAGGCGCGTCTCCTCGGCCTTGGCCTCGGCGGCAGCGATGGTCGCAGCCTTGCGCCCTTCCGCGGCAGCGATCTCGGCGGTCCGGTTGGCCTCGGCCTCCTGCTCCACCTTGTAGCGCGCCGCGTCGGCGGGCTTGCGGACCTCCGTCTCCAGCTGGCGCTCGGTCAGCGCGGCCTGGCGGACCGCGACCTTCTCCTGCTCCAGGAGCACGGCCTGGTCGCGGTCGGCCTGGGCCAACGGGCCGGCAGCCGCCGCGTTGGCGGACGCCGCGTCGGTCTCGGCCTTGATCTCGGCCTGCTTCAAGGCGGCGCACGCTGGGCGATGGCGATCTCCTGCTCAGCGGCGGTCGAGGCCTGCTCGGCGCCCTGGCGGGCGTTGGCCTCGGCGATGCGCGCGGTCTGGCTGATCCGGGCGGACCCGGGGCGGCCGAGGTCGGCGAGGCAGGTGCCGTCGTCGGTGACGTCCTGGATCTGGAAGGTGTCGAGGATGAGGCCCTGACCGGTCAGGGAGTTCTCCGACTCGTCCGCGACGCGCTGGGCGAACGCCGCGCGGTCACGGATGATCTGCTCGACCGTCAACCCGCCGACGATGGAACGCAGCGCGCCCGCGAGCACCTCCTGGGTGAAGGCTTCGACCTCCTCCTGCTGGCTGAGGAACCGCTGGGCCGCGAGCCGGATCTGGTCAGCGTTGCCCGCCCCCTGAGTCAGCTCGACTCGCGTCCCAGCGAGAGCCGGACCTCGACGACGTCACCCAGCCCCACGCCCTCCGCGCGGCGCACTGCGTCCTTGAGCGGCAGGAAGTAGGTCTCGTCGCGAGGGAACATCGAGGTCGTGAACGTCGTCTCCCCGAGCCACGCCGTCACCGGGATGACTCCCCAATAGGCGACCTCGGCCTTCACCTCGTCGATCAGCTCGGCCTCGTCGGGCGGGAGCGGGACGAAGTAGTACGGCGCCGGCCCGCGCCACTCCACCACCTCGCCGGCGAACTCGAGCTCCACGTCACCCCTCCTCGAGGATCCTGGCGAGGTCGCGCTCGATGAACCGTCGGTGCTCGGAGTGCTCGCGCATCAAGGTGTCGACGCAGTTGGCGACCGTGTGCGTCTCCTCGCCCCACGCCGGAGCCGGAGTCCCGGTCCGCTCGGTCGTGAGGTCGGTGTTGGGCAGACCCCGCTGGAAAGGCCCGTCGTCCAGCAGCATCTGCCCCCTCCAGCAGTCGTGGGCGAAGACGAGGTACCTCACCGTGTCCTTGAGCGACCACTCCCCGCCGACGTAGGCGTCGTGCCGGGCGGAGCCGCGTGC
>NZ_JAOPXV010000052.1 GCF_025964975.1 Nocardioides sp. | reverse complement strand
AACATCTTCTTCTTGCGGGTCGGGCTCATCGGGTCGATGACCTCGATGACCTTGCTGCAGACCTCGAGCGCGTAGTCGAGCTCGGTGCCGGTGTAGGACTCGGGCGAGTACTCGTAGAACACGTCGGTGCCAGGGACGAGCTCCTCGTACTTCTTGCAGATCTCCGCCCCGCGGACGGCGATGTCCTGGATGCCGTCCTCGTCGAGGCCGAACACCACCCGTCGCTGCAGGGTCGAGGTGGAGTTGTAGAGGTGCACGATGGCCTGCTTGGCGCCGCGCAGGGACTCGTAGGTCCGCTCGATCAGGTTCTCACGGGCCTGGGTCAGCACCTGGATCACGACGTCGTCGGGGATCAGGTCCTCCTCGATCGGCATCCGCACGAAGTCGAAGTCGGTCTGGCTGGCTGCCGGGAACCCGACCTCGATCTCCTTGTAGCCCATCGTGACGAGGAGCTGGAACATCTTCTTCTTGCGGGTCGGGCTCATCGGGTCGATGAGTGCCTGGTTGCCGTCGCGGAGGTCGACCGCGCACCAGCGGGGCGCCTGGGTCATGCGCTTGGTGGGCCAGGTGCGGTCGGTCAGGTCGACCGGGATGAACGGCTCGTAGCGCTCGTGCGGCATGCCGCTCGGCTGCTGCGGGAAACGGTCGTGCGCTGGGCTGCTGGAGATCATGACAAGGGTCCTCGGGATGAGTTCGGCGATGCCGGCGCGCACACCCTCCGCAGCGAGGGGTCCGGCTGGTCAGGCCCCGCTGCGGCAGCGAAGAAGGAGGCTGCGCATCATGATGGGGACAGTCTGCCACGTACGGCGAACGCGACGGCCGTGATCTCAAAAGGCCCCGCCCCCAGGCGTTCACGAAGCGTCGCCTGCAGCCGTTCGCGCTTGTCAGGATCGAGGGCCTTGATCACCTCACCGATGGGCCCGACGGCGTGGAGGTAGGGCTCCCACCACTCCTCGAACGTGGGATGGGTGACGGTGACGGCGAGCTCGGTGTTCTCGACGTCCGTCAGCCCGGCCTGCTCGAAGTAGCCCTGCAGCTGCCCCGTGGCACCACCGGGCAGCTTCCCCTCCCCTGGGTGCTCGGGAGCCAGCTCGGCGAGCGCCGACCAGACCGGGGCCATCGGCTCACGTCGCCCGGCGAGGTCCCACACGGTCGCGCCGACCCAGCCCCCGGGGCGGGTCACCCGCGCCATCTCCGCGATGCCCGCCACCGGGTCACGCATGAAGTGGACGACGAGACACGCGCCGGCGACGTCGAACGACGCATCGGCGTACGGCAAGGACTCCGCGATCCCCTGCCTGACCTTCACGTCGGGGAACCGCTCACGGAAGGCCCCCACGAAGGCCTCGGACGGCTCGATCGCCGAGACCCGGTCCGCTCCGAGCCGCTCGACGAGGTGCTCGGTCCAGGCGCCCGGCCCGGCCCCCACGTCGAGGGCGTCCTCGCCGGCTTCCACCTCGAGCCAGTCGGTCAGCTTCCCGGCGAGCGGACGGGAGTAGCGGCCCATGAACCTGTCGTACGCGTCGCCTGCCACTTCGAAGGTCATGCTCGGCGACGCTACTCCTTCTCTAGGCTCCCCGACATGGCCCGTCTCCTGGTCGTCCACCACTCCCCCACCGACACCGTCCGCTCGCTGAGTGATGCGGTGGTGGCCGGCACGGGTGACGACGCGATCGAGGGCGTCGACGTGGTGGTGCGCGAGGCACTCGACGCCCGGGCCGACGACGTGCTCACGGCCGACGGCTACCTGCTCGGCACCCCCGCCAACTTCGGCTACATGAGCGGAGCACTCAAGCACTTCTTCGACACCATCTTCCTCGAGGCAGGCGGCGCTCTCGCCGACGACGGCGCTGCGGGTGGGGTGCAGGGCGGGCGGAAGCCGTACGGCTTGTGGGTGCACGGCCGCTACGACACCGCCGGTGCCGTCCGGTCGGTCCAGTCGATCGTCCAGGCGCTCGGCTGGCAGCAGTCGGCGCCGGTGCTGGAGATCCTCGGTGACGTCGGGGGGCAGGAACGCGCCGCGGCGTACGAGCTCGGAGGTACGATCGCCGCACTGCTCAGCGAGTGACGAACGCAGCGCGCGTGACGAGTTCCTAGGAGACGGATGGCTGGCCGCCTGCTGTTCGTGCCGCTCGTCGCCGCCGTGCTCGCTGTCAGCTCCTGCAGCGCCGGCGGCAGTGAGACCCCCGACGAGGACTCCGTCGAGGTGCCGGAGCTCGGGGTCTGCCGGGTGCTCGAACCCGAGGACGTCACAGCCGCGTCGAACTCCGTGGAGGTCGTGGACTGCACGCAAGAGCACACGGCCGAGACCTTCGCCGTCGGTGCGCTGCCCGCTGGGCTCCAGGATGCGGGGTACGGCGATCCAGAGATCGGCGCCTTCGCCTACAAGACCTGCGCCAGGGCCTACATGAAGTTCCTGGGCGCCGACGAGAGCATGGTGCTGCGGACCCTGTTGTCGTGGGCGTGGTTCCGGCCTTCCGAGGAGGCCTGGGACGAGGGTGCCCGGTGGTATCGCTGTGACGTGGTCGGCGGCAACGAGGACGCCACGTCCTTCGTCAACCTCCCCGAGACCGCACAGGCTCTGATGTCGTCGGGCCTGCCGGACGATCAGTGGATGGCGTGCGTGAACGGCGACTCGGTGCCCGGCGCCCCACGGGTGCCCTGCAGCGAGGAGCACACCTGGCGGGCCGTGACGACGATCAAGGTGGGTGCCGGCGACGATCCCTACCCAGGTGACCAGCTGGTCGAGGTCACCACCCGCGACTACTGCGGAGACTCCGTGAGTGCGTGGCTGGAGTATCCGCTCGAGTACAAGTTCGCCTACACCTGGTTCCACGAGGCCGAGTGGGAGACCGGCAACCGGCGCTCCATCTGTTGGGCCTGGACGCGCGGATGAGACTCCTGAGTCTCGGCGCTGTACTGGTCACCGTCCTGCTGGGCGGCTGCTCGCAGGACGCCCCACCGGCCGCGTCGCCACCGTCGTCGTCCCCGGCCGTCCCGTCGGCGACCGCTGCTCAGCCGACCGCGTCCGCCGCCCCGCGGCCTGCCAAGGACGGCTGTCACCGCCTGACCTTCGCGCAGGCTGTGGCGCCGGCCGTCAGCGGCACCGCCGTCCCGTGCTCGGCGAAGCACACCTCGCACACCTACAAGATCGGCCGGCTCCCGCTCGTGTCGGCCGGCCACCTGCTGGCGGTGGACTCCGCCTCCGTCCAGTCCTCGGTGGCTGCCACGTGCACGTCGCTGCTGGGTGCCCAGGTCGGGGGTACGCCCGAGGACCTGCGCCTGAGCATGGTGCAAGCGATCTGGTTCACCCCGTCGGTGACGGATGCGGCTGCCGGGGCCGACTGGTTCCGTTGTGACGTCGTGGCCCTGGCGAGCGCCGGCGGGCTGGCGCCCCTCCCCCGTTCCTCGAAGGGCATGGTGGCGGACTCGGACCGGTTCGCGATGTGCGGGACCGCATCCCCTGACGCTGCCTCCTTCGAGCGCGTGCCCTGCTCGGTGGCACACTCGTGGGTGGCCATCTCGACGGTACCGCTGGCCGGGAAGCCGTATCCGGCGGTCAGTGCGGCCAGCGACCAGATGGAGTCGGCCTGCCGCTCGGCCGCCCGCTCCCGTGCCGACGACCCGCTGGACTTCACCTGGTCGGAGGAACGGCCCTCCCGCGAGCAGTGGGACGCCGGCCGCCGCTACGGCATCTGCTGGGCGCCGGCCTGACGTCGCCGTACGCGGAATGCAGTGGCGACCACGCCACCGCAGCTGCGAGGGTCGAACCATGACGACGATCGCGCAGATCGGGCCCGACGACTGGGAGGACTTCCGGGACATCCGGCTGCGTGCCCTGGCCGACGCACCCGATGCCTTCGGCGTGACGCTGGCCGACGCCCGGCAGAATTCGGAGCAGGACTGGCGCGACCGGCTGGCCGGGTCCAGTCCCGTCCTCGTTGTCCGCGACCGAGCAGTGCTGCTGGCCATGGGCGGCGGGTGGCACCCACCGGGTGAGCCCGACCGGATGATGGTGTGGGGGATGTGGACCGCGCCGGAGGCCAGGGGCAACGGCTGTGCCCGATCGCTCCTGGACCGGCTGCTGGACCACGCGCGACGTCTCGACGCCACCACGGTGGAGCTGCACGTGACGGAGGGAAACAACTCCGCGCGGCGGCTCTACGAGACGTGCGGGTTCGAGGCCACGGGCGAGTGGGAGCCGTTGCAAGAGGGGTCAGCCCTGCAGATCGAGCTGATGCGACGGGTGATCTAGACCGCTCCAGCCGGTTCGACCATTCGCCCTCGTGACGGCCCGCTTCGGTTCTAACCTAGGAGTGGCTGCTCGAACCCCCATGGCGAGCAGCCGCCAACGTCGATGCACATCTACCCCCCGGGGGTGTGCCACCGACGAAGAGCCGCCCGCGATGCTAGTTAGCGCGCGGGCGGTTCTGTCGAGGTCAGCTCCACCGCATCCGCTCGGTAGCGGGCGGCATGCTCGCTCCGTTCTCGCTCAGGTTCATCGCGTCGCGGCCTCGATCGACAAGACGCAGTTCTTCACGCCCTTGGGCCGGACGTAGCTGAAGCCGAGCCGTTCGTAGAGCCGGCGGGTGCCGTGGTAGAGGAACGACGACGACATCTTCTTGGTCTGGTTGGTCAGGTCGTGCGGATAAGCCTCGACAACGCCGCCACCGGCCTGGGCGATGAGGTCGAGCGCACCGCGGATGGCGATCTCGGTGACACCGCGGCGGCGGTACCTCCGATCGACGAAGACGCAGGTGATCCGGTAGTCGGGGTCGCGCTCCTTCTCGGCGTCGTACTGCTTGCGGTGGTGGAGGGTGGGCAGCTCGGTCGGCGTGCCGTACTCCGCCCACCCGATCGCCTCGTCGCCGTCCATCACCAGCGCCGCGTGCGCCGCGCCGGACTCGACCTACCTCTTCTTCAGCTCCCGGTTGGCTTCGGCACCCTGCCCGTGCTCGGGACCGTCGGGATGGAACCAGATGCACCAGCAGCCACCGAAGATCCCGCCGTGTCGCTCCACGAGGGCGTCGAACGCCGGCCAGGTCTCTGCGGTCAGTGGTCTGACCTTGAACGTCGCGTCGGCGCTCGCGTCGGTGCTCGTGTCGGTCGTCATGGGCTCACCGTAGGGCCCTTCCAGACGATGGGCATTCCGGATCTGCGGTGAGCGCCGGGGCGGCTCGACGGCACGCGCAGCCGCTCCCATGGGCACTCGACTGAGGCGTTGCGATGACAGCCCGTCAGAAGCCCAGCTTGCGGAGCTGGCGGGGGTCGCGCTGCCAGTCCTTGGCGATCTTGATGTGGAGGTCGAGGTAGACAGGCGTGCCCAGCAGGGCCTCGATCTGGAGCCGGGCGGCGGTGCCGACCTCGCGCAGGCGAGCACCCTTGTGGCCGATCATGATGCCCTTCTGGGAGTCGCGCTCGACGTAGAGGTTGGCGTAGATGTCGAGGAGCGGCTTGTCCGGGTCGCGGTCCTCCCGCAACCCCATCTCCTCGACCACGACTGCGATGGAGTGCGGCAGCTCGTCGCGCACTCCCTCGAGCGCGGCCTCGCGGATGAGCTCCGCGACCAGGATCTCCTCGGGCGCGTCCGTCAGGTCACCGTCGGGATACAGCGGCGGCCCCTCCGGCAAGAGCGCGAGGAGCAGGTCGGAGAGCAGGTCGACCTGGGACCCGGAGACCGCAGAGACGGGGACGATCTGCGCCCATTCGGTGTTGGTCTCGGTGCCGAGGGCCGCGATGTCGAGGAGGTGTTCGCCGAGCTGCTCGGGCGTGACGAGGTCGGTCTTGGTGGCCACCGCGACCTTGATCGTGCGACGGATCTTGCCGAGCTCGTTGACGATGAACCGGTCACCGGGACCGATCTTCTCGTTGGCCGGGAAGCACACCGCGACCACGTCGACCTCGGCCCACGTCGTCTTGACGAGGTCGTTGAGGCGCTCCCCCAACAGGGTCCGGGGCCGGTGCAGACCGGGAGTGTCCACCAGGATGAGCTGGCCGTCCGCCCGGTGCACGATGCCGCGCACGACCGTCCGCGTGGTCTGCGGCTTGGACGAGGTGATCACGATCTTGCTGCCGACGAGCGCGTTGGTCAGCGTCGACTTGCCCGCGTTGGGTCGGCCGACGAAGCTCGCGAAGCCGCTCCGGAAGCCCTCCGGCCGCGTCCCGTAGATCGGCCCCGCGGGCGCGACCCCGCTGACATCGAACTCCTTGTCGTGCTCGTCGCTCATTCGATGCTCTCTCGTGCTGCGTCGTAGTCGGCCCAGATCTGCTGGTCACTCTTCCCTGCCGCCTTGCCCGCGCGCCAGATGGGTCCCGGATCGACGGCACGGGGCTGCCGCTTCTGGCCGCCGCCGCGCCAATAGCCCATGACGTCGTACGCCGAGGTGGGCAGCTGCCGCTCGCGCATCAGGTGCTTGCGGATGGCCCGCATCTGGGCGGACTCACCGGCCATCCAGAAGTAGCCCGTCCCGGCCGGCCAGTCGATCCCGGCCACGATGTCGGCAGTGGCGGTCTCGACGCCTGCAGGTGGGGTCGACCAGCTGATGTCGCCGCTGACGTAGTCCCGGATCGGCTCGTCGGGAGTCTCCACCCACGCGGTGACCGGCACCGCCACCGTCTCCTTGATGCGCGCCACGGCAGGCAGGGCGGTGAGGTCACCGACCAGCAGCAACCAGGCGGCGTCGGCCGGCATCGAGAAGGACCCCTTGGGCTCGCTCACCGTCACCACATCGCCGACGCAGTCAATCGAGGCCCACTCGGTCACGAGTCCGTGCTCGTGCACGACGATGTCGAGCACGAGCTCACGGCCGTCCCAGGACCGGACGGTGTAGTAGCGGGTCTGGAACTGCCCGGGGATCGTCAGCGCCACCCACTCGTCGGGGACGCCGGTCGAGCGGAAGTCGTTGAGGCCGGGCCCCCCGAGGACGAGGCGGACGAAGTGGGAGGTGAGCTGCTCGCGGCGCAGCACCTCACAGGTGTACGTCGCAGCGCGAACGCTCACCGCAAGGTCCCACGGTGGTCGCCGACGTGGACGACGACGTCCGGGCCGGCGAACTCGTGCACCGCATCGAGCGACGGCGTCGACTCCGACGCGGTGAGCACCACGGCTGCCTCGAGCCCACGCGACGCCGACGCGACCGCCATCGCGACGCAGACCTCGAGCGCGCTCAGCCTCAACGACGTCAGGGCGACCGAGGCGGCTGCGTAGGTCCGGCCGTCGAGGTCGCGCACGGCGGCACCCTCCGAGGCGTTGGTCCGCGCCCGGGTGGCACGCGCCAGCGTCACCAGCTTCTGGTCCTCGGCCGACAGCTCACTCATCGTCGTTCTCCTGCATCTCGTCGTCGTCCCCGGAGACGACCGCGACCAGCACGGTCCCGATCTTGTTACGGCGACCTGTCAGCCGCTCCGCCTCGAACCGGAGCCCGTGGCACTCGACCACGGAGCCGGGGATCGGCACCCGTCCCAGGTGCTTGGCCATCAGTCCCCCGACGCTGTCGACGTCCTCGTCGCGCACCGTCACCCCGAGGATCTCGCCCAGGTCGTCGACCGGGTAGCGCGAGGACACGCGGTAGGTGGTGTCGTCGACGTACTCGACCTCCACCTCCTCCTCGTCGTACTCGTCGGTGATCTCCCCGACGATCTCCTCGAGCACGTCCTCGATCGTGACGATGCCCGCCGTGCCGCCGTACTCATCGACGACGACCGCGATGTGCTGGCGCCGCGCCTGGAGCTCGGTCAGCAGGGCGTCGACCGGCTTGGACTCGGGGACCCAGTGGACCGGGCGCATGACCTCGTCGACCCGCTGGGTGAACTCGACGTCGGGCTGCTCGAAGTCGCGCCGGACGATGTCCTTGAGGTAGGCGATGCCGACGACGTGGTCGAGGTTCTCGTCGATGACCGGTACGCGCGAGAAGCCGCTGCGGAGGAACAGCGACATCGTCTGACGCAGGTTCTTGTAGCGCTCGATGTAGACCACGTCGTTGCGCGGGACCATCACCTCGCGGGTCGTGGTGTCCCCGAGCTCGAAGACCGAGTGGATCATCTTCCGCTCGCCCGACTCGATCACCGCGGAGGCCTCGGCCAGGTCGACCAGCTCACGCAGCTCGGTCTCGGTCGAGAAGGGCCCCTCGCGGAACCCCCTGCCCGGCGTGATCGCGTTGCCCAGCAGGATCAGCAGCTGCGGGATCGGGCCCAGGATCTTCGTCACGAACGAGAGCGGGCCGGCGGAGAACAGCGCCACTGTGGCGTCGTGCTGGCGTCCCAAGGTACGTGGGGCCACCCCGATCGCCACGAAGGAGATCAGCAGCATCGCCGCGACGGCCGTGAGGTAGGCGGGCCAGAAGTCACCGTCGTAGAGGTCGTGGATCCACAGTGCCACGAGCACGATCGCCGCGGTCTCGCAGAGCAACCGGAGCAGCAGCGCGGTGTTGAGGTAGCGAGCGGGGTCGCCGAGGATCCGGACCAGCCGCCGCGAGCCGGGGCGGCCCTCCTCGGCCAGCTCCTCGGCCCGGGCATGGGAGAACCCCGCCAGCGAGGCGTCGGCCGCCGAGAACAGTCCCGCCAGGAACACGAGCAAGGCTGCTACCAGGAGCAGCCAGAGATCACCTATCACTGGGCGGGATCAGCCGACTGTCCGTTGCTGGTCCGCCACTGCTCCAGCAGCGTGCCCTGGAGCCCGAACATCTCCGCGTGCTCCTCGGGCTCGGCGTGGTCGTAGCCGAGGAGGTGGAGGATGCCGTGCACGGTGAGCAGCTCGATCTCCGCGTCGCGACCGTGGCCGGCCTCGATGCCCTGGCGGTCGGCCACGTCGGGGCACAGCACGAGGTCGCCGAGCACGCCCTCCTGCGGCTCCTCGGTGACCTTGCCGGGCCGCAGCTCGTCCATCGGGAAGGCCAGCACGTCGGTCGGGCCCTCCTTCTCCATCCACCGCTGGTTGAGCTCGGCGATGGTGTCCTCGTCGACGGCCTTGATGCAGAGCTCGGCCTGCGGGTGGACGCGCAGCTCGTCCATGACGAACCGGGACAGGGCCGAGAGGCGGCGTACGTCGAGATCGACGCCCGACTCGTTCAGTATCTCGATGCTCATGGACCCACTCGGTCGCTTCGCTCGCTCACGGGCGACCGCCGCGCGGTCTGGTCGGCTCCGCGCGCGGGGTCGCCGCCTCGAACTCGTCGTAGGCGGCCACGATCTTGCCGACCAGGCGGTGGCGGACCACGTCGCCCGACGTGAGGCGGTTGAACGAGATGTCCTCGACGTTGTCGAGGATCCCCTCGATGACCCGCAGCCCGGACTTCACCCCGTTGGGAAGGTCGACCTGGGTGACATCGCCGGTG
Organism: Nocardioides sp.; assembly: GCF_025964975.1. Taxonomy (GTDB): domain Bacteria; phylum Actinomycetota; class Actinomycetes; order Propionibacteriales; family Nocardioidaceae; genus Nocardioides. The sequence goes on along the minus strand of NZ_JAOPXV010000052.1, from coordinate 11,312 downwards.
ACGACGATCTTGGAGCCGAACCCGAGCCGCGTGAGGAACATCTTCATCTGCTCCGGCGAGGTGTTCTGCGCCTCGTCCAGGATGATGAAGGCGTCGTTGAGGGTGCGTCCGCGCATGTAGGCCAGGGGCGCGACCTCGATGGTGCCGGCAGCCAGCAGCTTGGGGATCGTCTCGGGATCGATCATGTCGTGCAGGGCGTCGTAGAGGGGTCGCAGGTAGGGGTCGATCTTCTCGCTGAGCGTGCCCGGCAGGTAGCCGAGACGCTCGCCGGCCTCGACTGCCGGGCGGGTCAGGATGATCCGGGTGACGTCCTTGGCGTGCAACGCCTGCACGGCCTTGGCCCTGGCCAGGTAGGTCTTGCCCGTGCCCGCCGGGCCGATGCCGAAGGTGATCGTGTGCTTGTCGATGGAGTCGACGTAGCGCTTCTGGTTGACCGTCTTCGGGCGGATCGTGCGGCCACGGTTGGACAGGATGTTGAGCGACAGGACGTCGGCCGGCCGTTCGGTGGTCTCGGCCTTCATCATCGTAATGATGCGCTCGACGGTCTCGGAGGTGATCCCCTGCCCGGTGCGGATGATGGTGACGATCTCGTCGAGCAACCGCTCGGCCAGCGCGATCTCGGCCGGCTCGCCGCTCAGCGTGATGCGGTTGCCACGGACGTGGACCTTCGCCTCGAAGGCACGCTCGATGATCCCCAGGTGGGCGTCACCGGGTCCGAGCACGCTGACCATGTCGATGCTGTTGGGCACCACCACGGTGTGGGTGGGTGCTGGTGAGGTGTCTGTCATGGGTTCCCGGTGTGGGTGCCTTCCCGGATCGGCTGTGGAGACTCAGCCCATGCTACCGAGCCACCAGCCGCGAGACACCTCCGATGGCCTGCCACTCATTCGGCTCCCGCTCGTAGGCTGGCTCCATGACGGGTCCTGAGGGGGCTACCCACGAGCGGCCCGACGACGATCCGGACGACCACGACGACGACACCGAGCCGTCCTGGTTCCCGGGACACAACCTGCCGGGTCACGCTCGGGGCATGGGACTGACCCACCACGTGCCCGAGGGTGCGCTGCTCGACTTCGCGGGGTCGCTCAACGGCGCGAAGCCGCTGCACCGGGCCACGGCCTGGGTCCTGCTGGTGGTGTTCGGGCTGCCAGTCGTCTTCACCGTGCTGCGGACCTGGGACGCGTTGTCCTGACTGGTCGGCCTCAGGGACGGGTGATCTGCAGCGTGCCCAAGCACATCTCGTCGGTGGAGCCCTCGCCCCACACGACGTAGCGGTCGGGCTGGCCCTCGAACGACGGGAGCTCGTCACGGAGCCACTGGACGTGCTTGCAGGTCACCTTGACGGTGTCACCGGCAGCCAGGGCGACCGGCTCGATGTCGCGCGCACCCTGGTCGTCGAAGTCCCAGACCGGGATGTCCAGCACCGTCCTGGCCTCGGGCGTGCCCGGGTTGGTCTCGATCTTGATCTTCCGACCGAGCAGGTGCATATGGCCGGCCACGGCGTGGATGGTCATGGGCTCGCGGAGGGTCCGAGTGCAGCTCTGCACCTGGCCCGGCTTCGGCTTGCCCCCGCACAGGAGGTAGAGCGCATTGGCAGTGCCCGACTCGGCTCCGAAGCGCGCCATCACGTCGAGCATCGCGGCATCGCGGTCGCAGAGCGGCCCGTCGGTGTACGCCGCACGACAGGGCAGCTCGACGGGGGCCGGCATCAACATCGTGTGCAGCTGTTCCATGTCCCGGTCACCGGGGGCCAGGCGGAGCTGGGCTGCGGAGATGTCCGGCGAGGTGCCGGCCAGGAGGTTGTAGTGGACCTGCATGACGATGGCGCTGCCGGCCCGGAGCTTCACGCCGTAGCCGGGCTTGCGCACGGACTCCCTGCCGCCGGGGGCCCAGGCGCCGATCCACGAGGCGTCGTCGACGTTCTGGAAGGCGTCGAGGCCGGTGCCGCCGAAGCAGGTCCAGCCCTGGGCGTCCTCCGAGGCGTCCTTGGCCTTCGCCGCAGCGATCTGCTCGGGCGGGACCTGGAAGAGGATCACGTGGTGGACGACCTCGGGGCTGCCCGGCTGCACGGTGGTCCCGGTCAGCCACTCGTCCTGGGCGAGCTCGGGATCAAGGAGGAAGCAGCGGTAGTCGTCGGTGCCTTTGCCGAAGGGTGCAGAGGGGGTGTACGCCGCCGGCATCGCCAACGAGGCGCGCCGCTCCCCCGCCCGGAGCTTGACTTCCTTGGCCGGTTTGGCGTCGGCATGCTCGTCGTGCGCCGTGTGCGTCTCGGACGCTTCCGCACCGGGGTCGGTCGTCTCGGTGGTCTTGGTGGTCTCGGTCGGGGACTGCGTGGCGGCCGTCGGGCTGTCATCGCCCAAGGCATTCGTGCCACCGCAAGAGGTCAGCAGGAGCACGGCGGTTGCGCACAGCGCGATCAAGGAGCGCGTCGCGCGCAGGTCACTCATGCCTACAGCCTAGGGCCGAGGCGTTGGCCTGGGAGCCAAAGCGCCCACTTCGGGCCTCAGCCCGGCGGCCACCTCAGCGGGCGGCCGCCGAGGACGTGAAGGTGCGCATGGAAGACCGTCTGTCCGGCGCCGGCACCCGTGTTGAAGACAGCGCGGTAGTCGCCGGACAGTCCCTCGCGCTCAGCGACCTGGGCGGCGGTCGCGAACATGTCGGCCAGACCGGACGGGTCGTGGCTGGCGAGGTCGGCGGCATTGTCGTAGTGGTGGCGCGGAATGACCAGCACGTGAGTGGGCGCCTGGGGGTTGAGGTCGCGGAACGCGACGGTGCTCTCCCCGGCGAGGACGATCTCGGCCGGCACGTCGCCCGCGACGATCCGGCAGAACAGACAGTCACGGGGGGTTTCGGGTGCGACCATGACCTCAGACTAGGTCGTTGCCGGCGGCGTGTAACCGATGGAGCAACCAGCACGTCCCACTACCGTGAAACGTATGACTTCCCCCTCCCGACGACTGCGCCACCAACCGGGCCACCAACCGGGCCACCAACCGGGCCGCCAACTGGGCCGCCGACTGGCCGCCGCCCTCTCGCTCAGCGCACTCGCCATGGGCGCCGCGGCCTGCAGCCAGGAGGCGCCCGACTCCACCCCGGCCTCGCAGGAGTCCGAGGCCACCGACCCCCAGGCGGGCGAGAGCACCTCGCCCAGCGAGCCTGTCGAGACGAGCACGGAGCCGGCCGGGTCCAGCGAGCCGGCGGACACCGTCACGGTGCCGCTCTACTTCGTCGGCGAGACCCCGCAGGGTCCCAGGCTGTTCCGTGAGTTCCGCGCCGTACCCTCCGACAAGCCGCTGGTGGAGGCCGCGGCACTCGTGACGGCGGGCGACACGCTCGACCCCGACTACCGGTCGCTGTGGCCGCTCCTGGAGATCACCGAGATCAGCGCGACCGATGGGTTGTTGCTCGTCCACCTCCCCGGTGACGGCTTCACCGAGCGCCCGGACGGCATGTCGAAGCAGGACGCCGAGCTGGCGATCCAGCAGCTGGTCTACACGCTCCAGGGCGTCCAGCAGGAGCGCGTGCCGGTGCAGTTCGACCGCCCCGACACGAGCGCGCGCCTCTTCGGTCTGAGCACCGAGTCACCGTACTCCAACGCACCTGCCCTCGAGGTGTCGAGCATGGTCAACATCACCTCACCGGAGCAGGGCTCCGCCGTCGGCGGTGACACCTTGGCGGCCAGCGGCGTCGCGTCGTCCTTTGAGGCCACCGTGCCGTGGGAGATCCGGCAGGGCGAGACGGTGGTGCTCGAAGGCTTCGCGACCGCCGAGGGCTGGATGGACAAGCTCTACCCCTGGGAGACCGACGTGGACGTCTCGACCCTCGCGCCGGGCGACTACACCTTCGTGGCCCTCACGTCCGACCCGTCGGACGGCGAGGGTGGCGGGCCGCACGAGGACACCAAGGACTTCGTCCTCAACTGATCCCACCGCCAGGTAAACCGCGATGCCCGCTCGGGCGTCCCACTAGCGTGATGGCCCATGCGACCCTGGCAGGAGCGGTGACCGGCGCCGAGCGCTGGAGCGCCGACGACGCGCTGGATGCGTTGTACGCCGCCCACTGGTCTCGACTCGTGCGGATGGCCGTGCTCCTGGTCCGCGACGTCGGCACGGCCGAGGAGGTGGTCCAGGACGCCTTCGTGGCGATGCACCGTCGATGGGGGCGGCTCCGCAACAACGACTCGGCCCTGGCCTACCTGCGACAGACGGTCGTCAACCGGTCCCGGTCCGTGCTGCGACACCGCGGCGTCGTGGACCGCCACCTCCGCTCGACGGACCCACGTGCGTCCATCACCGCTCCGTCCGACACCGGCGCGCTGGACAGAGCCCGGCGCGAGGCTGTCCTCGACGCCCTCTGCCAGCTCCCCGACCGCCAGCGCGAGGTCCTCGTGATGCGGCACTACCTCGAGCTGTCCGAGGCCGAGATCGCCGACGCACTCGGCATCGCCCGCGGCTCGGTGAAGTCGCACGCCTCCCGTGGCTCGGCTGCCCTGCGTGACCTCCTCGGAGACCTCTGGAAGGACGAGTCATGAAGGACGACGAGCTGCGCGACTTGTTGAGCGACACGGTGGCCCACGTGGAGCCGCGCTACGCCCTGGACGAGATCCGGGCTCGGACGACGCCGTCCAAGCGGCGGTGGCCGTACGCCGCAAGTGGGGGCTTCCTGGCAGTCGCAGCCTCGGTCACCGCGTTCGCGGTGCTGGGCAACGACGCCCCGCCGCGCGCGACCGACCCGGCGTCCGGCACGTCCTCGTCGCCGTCCTCGTCGCCGTCCCCGTCCCCGTCCCCGTCGCAGTCCACGCCGTCCACGTCCGTGTCGGCCACCGCACTCCCCGCGCAGACGGTTGCCGTCTACTTCGTCGGGTCCACCCCCGACGGTCCGCGGCTCTACCGCGAGTTCCGGCCGGCCGACGGAGGGGGAATCTCGGACCTCGAGGCGAGTCTCGTGGCTGCGCTGACCTCCGACCCCCAGGACCCCGACTACGACAACCTGTGGCCGCTGACCGGCACCGTCCTCCGCTCTGCTGAGCTGGTCGACGGAACGGTGCGGATCGACCTCGGGAACATCGGCACCGGAGAGCCGTCGACCGTCAAAGGACGCGGCCTGTCCGAGACCGACCGGAAAATGGCGGTGGAACAACTCATCTACACCGCGCAGGCTGCTGTGCAGGAGCGCCTGCCCGTGCAGTTCATCTACCAGGGCAACCCCGTGGTCCAAGTCCTGGGCGTGCCGACGTCCGAACCGCTCGTCAACGGCCCCGTCCTCGACACCCTGGCCCTCGTCTCGCTGACCACTCCCACCGAGGGGATGGTCGTGGACAACGACCAGCCACTGGTGGTGGAGGGGGCCGGCAACTCCTTCGAGGGCAACATCGTCACCCGGGTCACGCGACCAGACGGCACCGACGTCCTCGCACCCATACCGGCCATCGCCGCAATGGGCGGGAACAAGTTGTTCCCCTTCGAGGCCACGTTCGACATCAGCGGCCTCGAGCCCGGCCAATACGTGGTCGACTCGCGGACCGACGACCCGTCCGGAGCTGGCCTGTTCCACGAGGACAACCGGACCATCCAGGTCGTCGACTAGGTGTTTCTTGGACCTGAGTCTCCCCGAGACTCAGGTCGGAGCAGAGGCCCACCGAGCCGTGCGCGCCAGCAGGGCGCTGACGGCGGCGAGTCCGGCGGTCGACGTACGCAGGACCTCAGAGCCCAGACGCACGGTCACGGCGCCTGCCGTCTCGAAAGCGGCCAGCTCGTCGGGGGTGATCCCGCCCTCGGGACCGACGATGACCACGATCTCACCGTCGGCCGGCACGTCGAGGGAGGCCAGCGCCGTGGTGGCGTCCTCGTGGAGCACCACGACGAGCGCGGCAGAGGGGAGGCGGGCGACGACGTCATCGGTGGCGGCGAGGGGCGTGACGGTCGGTAGCCACGTGCGGCGCGACTGCTTGCCAGCCTCGCGGGCGGTCGCCTGCCACTTCGCGTGCGACTTGGCTGCGCGCTCGCCCTTCCACACCGCGACCGACCTGGCCGAGGCCCATGGGACGACCGTGTCGACGCCGACCTCGGTCAGCACCTCGACGGCCAGTTCGCCCCGGTCGCCCTTGGGCAGTGCCTGGACGACCGTGAAGGACGGGGACGGTCGCGGGATCAAGCTGGCACTGGTGACGAGCACCTCGAAGACGCGCTTGCCGGTCGAGGCCACCTCTCCGGCGACGCGGTGGCCGAGCCCGTCGGTGAGCACGACCTCTTCGCCGACCCGCAGGCGGCGTACGGCGACAGCGTGGTGCGCCTCGTCACCGCTCACCTCGACCCGAGCCCCGACGGCAACGCCGTCGAGCGACTCCACGAGGTGAACCGGGAAGGACATGACTCAGTGCTGGTTGAAGGCGTCGCGGAGCCGGCTGAAGACCGACCTCTGCGTCGACTGCACCTGGCCGTCAGGCGTCTCCTCGCCACGGAGGGCCGCGAGCTCGCGCAGGAGCTCCTCCTGCCGCGCATCCAGACGGGTGGGGGTGTCCACGAGGACCGTCACGATGAGGTCGCCGCGACCGCCCCGCAGACCTGGTGCGCCGAATCCGCGGAGCACCTGCTCGCTGCCCGACTGGGTGCCGGGAGCGACCTCGAGGTCGTAGTCGACCCGCATGTCGGAGTCGTCACTGGGCTCGAGGTCCGCTTCCAGGAGCGGCAGGGTGAGGGTGGTCCCCAGTGCGGCGGCGGTCATCGGGAGGGTGACGGTGCAGTGCAGGTCGTTGCCGTGACGGGTGAAGGTCGGGTGCTGCTCGACGTGGATCTCGACGTAGAGGTCGCCCGCGGCCCCACCTCCGGGGCCGACCTCGCCCTGCTCGGTGAGCTGGACGCGGGTGCCGTGGTCCACACCGGCGGGGATCTTGACGTTGAGGGTGCGCCGCGTCCGGACCCGGCCGTCGCCGGAGCACTCGCGGCACGGGTCGGGGTTGATCTGGCCGAAGCCGCGACATGCTGCGCACGCGCGCAGGGTGCGGATCTCGCCGAGGAAGGAGCGCTGCACCTGCGCCACCTCGCCGGCGCCGCGACAGGTCTCGCAGGTGATCGGCTTGGATCCCGGGGCTGCGCCGTCTCCGTGGCACAGGGTGCAGACGACCGCGGTGTCGACCTTGAGCTCCTTGGTCGTGCCGAAGGCGGCCTCGGCGAGCTCGACGTCGAGGCGGATCAGGGCGTCCTGTCCGCGGCGCACGCGCTGCCTCGGGCCACGGCCCTGCCCGCCGGCGCCGGGCGCGTTGCCCCCGAAGAAGGCGTCCATGATGTCGGTGAAGGAGAAGCCCTGGCCCTGTCCGAAACCAGCGGCACCGCCGCCGAAGGGGTCGCCTCCGCGGTCATAGGCCGCCCGCTTCTGCGGGTCGGAGAGCACTTCATAGGCGCGGGAGACCTCCTTGAAGCGCTCCTGGGTCGCAGGGTCCGGATTGACGTCCGGGTGCAACTGGCGGGCGAGGCCGCGGTAGGCCTTCTTGATCGCGGCGGCGTCGGCGTCCCGGGAGACCCCGAGCAGCTCGTAGAGGTCAGATGACACGATTGCTCACTGCTGTCCTTCGTCGAGGATCCTGGAGACGTAGCGCGCAACTGCGCGCACGGCCGCCATGGATCCGGGGTAGTCCATGCGGGTAGGTCCGACGACGCCGAGCGTCGCCAGAGCCTGGTCGGGCGGACCGTAGCCAGCCGCGACGACACTGGTGGAGGCGAGCTCCGAGTAGGGGCCCTCGTGACCGATGCGCACTGTCACGGAGTCACCGGCCGTGACCTCGCCGATGAGCTTCAGGAGGACCACGTGCTCCTCGAGCGCCTCGAGCAGGGGGCGTACGGCAGTCTGGAAGCTGTCACCGAAGCGCGCGAGGTTGGCCGCGCCACCGACCGCCACCCGCTCGTCGCTGCGGTGGTCGGACATCGCCTCGGTCAGCACGTCGACGATGCTGCTCGCCAATGCCCGGTCGTCCTGGCCGAGGGCGTCGGGCAGGGCACCGAGGGCGGCGGACGCGTCGGCGATGCGTTCACCGGCAGCGGCCTGGTTGACCCGGGTGCGGAGGTCGGCGAGCTGGTGCTCGCTGGGCGCGACCGGCGTCTCGAGCAGGCGCTGCTCGACCCGGCCGGTGCTGAGGATCAGGATGAGCATGATCCGCGAGGGCGTGATCTGGACGAGCTCGATGTGACGCACCGTGCTGCGCGAGAGCGTCGGGTATTGCACGATCGCGACCTGGTGGGTCAGGTTGCTGAGCAGCCGGACTGACCGCTGCACCACGTCGTCGAGGTCGACCGCGCTGTCGAGGAGGGTCGCGATGGCCCGCTTCTCCGCAGCGCTCATCGGCTTGACGCCGCTGAGGCGGTCGACGAAGAGGCGGTAGCCCTTGTCGGTCGGCACCCGACCGGCACTGGTGTGCGGCTGGTGGATGAAACCCTCGTCCTCCAGCGCGGCCATGTCGTTGCGGACAGTGGCCGGCGAGACACCCAGGCCGTGCCGCTCGACGAGGGCGCGCGACCCGACGGGCTCCTCGGTGGCGACGTAGTCCTCGACGATCGCGCGCAGGACGGCGAGCTTGCGGTCCTCGACCATCGCGCCTCCTCGTCGGTCTCGTCGGGCGTCACCCGGAACTGGCACTCATCGTGCGTGAGTGCCAAGCCTACTAGTCCTGCCTACAGTGACCGACATGCCCGAGTTCACTGAGGTGGCACCGCGTGTCTGGGTCGCCCACTACGACTGGATGCACGTCAACATCACCTTCATCGGCGGCAGCGACGGACTCGTGATGGTCGACACCCACGGCTCAGAGCGCCAGGCACGGGTCATCGCCGACGACCTCGGCCGACTCGGGGCCGGGCCGCTCACCGCGCTGGTGAACACGCACGACCACTGGGACCACTGGTTCGGCAACGACGTGTTGGCTTCGCCGTACGCCGACCTGCCGATCCACGCCACCGAGTTCGCGCGGCAACGGATGATCGAGGCCGGCGACAAACCGGCGGACGATCGCTGGGCTGACCACGCGCGGGGCGAGGAGATCCTCGCCACCACCCTGCGCCCGGCGACGCACGGCTTCTCCTCCGCCCGCGCGCTGGACCTGGGCGACCGGGTCGTGGAGCTCATCCATCCCGGACGTGGCCACACTGCCGGCGACCTCGTGGTCCGGGTCCCCGACGCCGACGTGATGGTCGGCGGCGACCTCATCGAGGAGTCGGACAAGCCCTTCATCGGCGACGACTCCTATCCGCTGGAGTGGCCGCTCACCCTGGACCTGGTGCTCGGACTGATGACGTCCTCGACCGTCGTGGTGCCGGGGCACGGCCAGGTCGTCGACCGGGACTTCGTCCAGGAGCAGCGCACCGAGCTGGGCATCATCGCCGAGACGATCCGCGACCTCGCCGGGCGAGGGGTGCCGGCCTCGCAGGCCCTCGCCGAGGGCGACTGGCCGTGGGACGAGCAGCTCCTCACGTCCGCCGTACGACTGGGATATGAGCACCTGCCCCGCGCGCAGAAACGGCTGCCTCTCGTCTGAGGGGGTGTTTACGCCGGGCGCCAACTCCGTTAGGAACGACACATGACCGAACAGAGCGAGACACCCACCGCCAGCTCCACCACGAGTCCGGCCGACGCCGACCACGACTCCTCGAGCGCAGGGCCCGACGGAGCCGGCCTCGCCGGGGTCTCGGACGAGCAGCTCCCCGAGGACCTGCGCCCCACGGACGACAACCCCCTCGCCCAGCCGCTCGACCCCGACGACGAGGCGACCAAGGACGCCGACGAGCTCGGGATGGACGACACCCAGGAGGACACGAGCGGCGACTACAAGTCGTCGGGCGACACGCCCAGCACCGAGCTCGACGACGAGCTGGAGAGCGAGGACGGGGCCGGGCACGGCGACGGCGCGCAAGGGGCCGGCATCAGCGGCTGAGTGTGGCGACCGGCGGCGTGGCACTCCCGCGTCGCCGAGCAGTCGACCTAGCGTTGCCCGGGTGACTTCCCCCACCGATCGATATTCCGGCGACGTCCTGGCCACCGACTGGCGAGCCCCGAAGAACGGTCGCACCGTCGACGTCCCGGCCGAGCTCGGCCTGGTCGTGGAGGAGGTGAGCACCGACTGGTGCGGTGAGATCGTGGCCGTCGACCGCGATCTCGACACCGTCACCCTCGAGGACAGGCGCGCGAAGCGGCGTACCTTCCCGATGGGACCGGGGTTCCTGCTCGAGGGCAAGCCCGTGGCACTGGTGCGCGCGACGCGGGCCAACCCCACCGCGGCGACCCGGACGGCGAGCGGTTCGGTGGCGGTGCACGGCGCCAAGGCCAGGGTGGCGCGGGCGAGCCGGATCTTCGTCGAGGGCCGGCACGACGCCGAGCTCGTCGAGAAGGTGTGGGGCGACGACCTGCGGATCGAGGGTGTCGTCGTGGAGTTCCTCGGCGGCGTCGACGACCTCGCCGAGCATCTGCGCGACTTCAAACCGGGTCCTCAGCGGCGCGTCGGGGTGCTCGTCGACCATCTCGTCCCGGGCTCCAAGGAGAGCCGGATCGCCCAGGGCATCGCCCGCTCGGACGTCGGCAAGCACGTGCTGATCGTGGGCCACCCGTTCATCGACGTCTGGCAAGCCGTCAAGCCCTCTCGGCTCGGCATCACGCGCTGGCCCGACGTGCCGCGTGGCATCGACTGGAAGACCGGCACCTGTCAGCAGCTCGGCTGGCCCCACCGCAACCAGGCCGACATCGCCCGGGCATGGAAGCACGTCCTCGGCGCCGTGCGCGGCTTCGGCGACCTCGACCCGCAGCTCCTCGGGCGGGTCGAGGAGCTCATCGACTTCGTAACCGCGCCCTAGGTCAGGTCACGCACGACGGCGTCGGCCAGCAACCGCCCGCGCCGGGTCAGGATCAGGCGCTCGGCCGCCAGGCTGACCAGGTCCTCCTCGACGAGGCGCGCCACCTGCGACCGGCCGTTGCGATCGAGTGCCAGCACCGGCAGCCCGTCTCGCAGGCGCAGCTCGAGGAGGATGCGCTCCAGGCGTCGGTCGTCCTCGGTGAGGTGCTCGTAGGCCAGGGCCGGGCTGTTCCCGGCGGCCAGCCTGTCGGCGTACGCCGCGGGATGCTTGACGTTCCACCACCGCACCCCACCGACGTGCGAGTGCGCCCCGGGCCCGGCACCCCACCAGTGCCCGCCGGTCCAGTAGAGGACGTTGTGGCGGCACCGGCTCTCGCGCCGGCGAGCCCAGTTGGAGACTTCGTACCACTCGAGGCCGGCTGCGGTGAGTCGATCGTCTGCGAGGTCATACTTGTCGGCGAGGTCGTCCTCGTCGGGCATC
>NZ_JAOPXV010000157.1 GCF_025964975.1 Nocardioides sp. | reverse complement strand
GTTGAGCGGCGTCCGGATCTCATGGCTCATGGTGGCCAGGAACACCGATCGCGCCTCCCCCGCGTCACGCAGGTCATCGTTGGCCTGCAGGAGCTCGTGTCCCTTGAGCTCGAGCTCGTCTGCCAACCGTTGCTGCTCGCGCAGGTCGCCGGCAAGCAGTGCAAGGCGCCAGATGACCAGCGCGAAACCACCGGCCGCCAACGCCAGCAGGACGTTCGACCGGGTGTTGCTGAAGGCCGCCATCACCAGGGGGACCACGGCGGCCAGGTAGAGCAGCACCAGCCGAGCACGGCGTACGCCGCTGCGACCCGACGGCGCACCGGTCGATTCGGCAACGGCGTCCTGCTGCCCGAGGAGCGAGGACGCCGAGGGATGGGCGACCATCGCTGCGAGGCAGCTGTAGGCGATCATCCACGTCACGAACACGGGGCTCCCGTACTCGAACGTTTCGGCCGCGCTCTGGATGCCGTACACCACGTCGCCAGCGACCTGCGCTGCCAGCCACCCGAGCAGGAGGAAGCCGGCGAGGCCGGACTGCGAGAGCCGATCCAGGACCAGCCGGACTCCGAGCCCGCACAACACGAGGTTGAACGCGGGATAGAGCAGGGCCACGACCGTGGCAGGGGTGGACGCCTCGGCGTGCAGGCTGGGCACCACGACCCCCACCCACAAGATCGCACACAGGGCGGTCGTGAGGATCAGGGCGTCGATCACCGCCACTCGCGCCTCGACCTCGCGGCCGATCGGCCCGAGGCGCAGCACGAGCACGAGCAGGAAGGCAAACACCGCGTAGTCGATGAAGAAACCCAGATCGAGCACCGACGGGAAGGGAAGCTCCAGCCCGAACACGACGGGACCGAGGTACCACGCGGCCAGCAGGAGCACGTAGGCCAGCACCGCACCGAACAGGATCCGAAGGGGCAGCTTTCCCTCGCCCGTGGCTCGCCTGCACCGGGCTCCGGTCACCCAGATGGCGGTCACCATCGGGACGAACCAAGCGACCAGCTGGACGGGGCTGTCCCGGGGCGAGAGCAGATAGACGACCAGTGCCACCACACCTACGGCGAGGCAGGCCGAGGAGAGCCTCTGACGCCCCAGTCGCTCCATGGCCAACTTCCTGGTCTCCGCCCGGCACCTGCAGCGAGCGTAGCCAACTCGCAGGGCTTGTCGCAGGCAAAGCATGCGACACCGCGCGACCGGTGTCACAGACGCTGATCGGACCAGCCGCGCGCTGGGATCACCGAGCTCGCGCCGAGGTCGATCAGCAGCAGCGTGCGCTCGCCGAGTGCTCCCGCTCGTGATCGCGGCGGCGCTCGAACTCGCGCCGGGACATGGGCGGATCTCCGAACGCCGAGCACTCGGCGACATAGTCGTCCCACTTGGACTCCCCGGTGAGCTGCCGGACGTACCAGCGCAGTGCGCGGGCGACGTGCGGGACCGCCGTCATCGCGACCCACCGACCTCGACGCCTCGCTGGCCGCTCTCCCATTCTCGCTGCGCCTCCTTCTCCTCGGCCGTAGCGAGGAAGTCGGACGGCGCGACGATGTGCGACTCCTGCCACGGCACCTCCGTGGTTGGCAACCCTCCGGCTCGCACAGCCTTGAACCAGATGAAGAACGCGTTGATCACCACCACCAGCACGAGGAGCGCGAACAGTGACTGCAGGGTGCCGTTCACCGTCGAGTTGAAGACCACCTGCTCCATCTGCTTGACGCTGGTCGCAGGCGCCAGCAGCTCGCCCTTGTCCAGGGCATCGGCGTAGGTGGACCGCTGGGTGAAGTAGCCGATCTTCGGGTTGTGGGAGAAGACCTTCTGGTAGCTGGCCGTCATGGTGGTGACGAGGTCCCAGACGAGTCCGACGCCGGGCACCCACGCCCACTTCACCTTCCCGTGCTTGATCAGCAGCGTCACGCAGAGCGTCAGCGCGATGGCGGCGAGGAGCTGGTTGGCGATGCCGAACAGCGGGAACAGCTGGTTGATGCCGCCCAGCGGGTCGGTGACCCCGACGTAGAGCATGTAGCCCCAGAGCCCGACGACGATCGCACTCGCCGACCACGACGCCGGCTTCCAGGAGAGGTCGGCGTACTTCGGCCAGAAGTTGCCGATGGTGTCCTGGAGCATGAAGCGACCCACCCGGGTGCCCGCGTCCACAGCGGTCAGGATGAACAGCGCCTCGAACATGATGGCGAAGTGGTACCAGAAGGCCGCAAGTCCGCCGCCGAATGCTTGGCTGAAGATCTGGGACATCCCGTATGCCAACGTCGGCGCACCACCGGTACGAGAGATGAGCGTCTCCTCCTCCACCGCCGCGGCCGCAGCGGTCAGCTGGTCGGGGGTGACGGTGAAGCCCAGCCCAGCGATGAACTCCGCCGCGGCGCCTGCTTCGGCCCCCGTGGCGCCGGCGGGACTGTTGAACGCGAAGTAGAGGCCGGGATCGATGACCGACGCGGCGATGAGGGCGCTGATGGCGACGAACGACTCCATCAGCATGCCGCCGTAGCCGATCATGCGGACCTGGCTCTCCTTGGCGACCATCTTCGGGGTGGTGCCCGAGGCGATGAGCGCATGGAACCCGGACAGCGCGCCGCAGGCGATGGTGATGAAGACGAAGGGGAAGAGCTTGCCGGCGAACACCGGCCCGGTGCCCTCGAGGGCGAACTCGGTGACCGCCTCGTTCTGCAGGGACGGCTTGGCGAGCACCAGCCCGACAGCGAGCAGCAGGATCACGCCGATCTTCATGAAGGTCGACAGGTAGTCACGTGGTGTGAGCAGCATCCAGACCGGCAGGATGGAGGCGACGAAACCATAGATGATCAGACCGATCGTCAGCTGCTCCTTCGACAGGGTCAGGGCCTCGGCCAGGCCCAGCTGGTCGACGTACCCCCCGCCGATGATCGCGAGCAGCAGCAGCCCCACGCCGATGGCGGTGACCTCCGAGACGCGCCCCGGACGCAGGTGTCGTAGGTAGAAGCCCATGAACAAGGCGATGGGAACGGTCAGGGTGATGGAGAAGACTCCCCAGGGCGACTCGGACAGGGCGTTGACCACCACCAGCGCAAGCACAGCGAGGATGATGATCATGATGGCGAACACCGCGATCAGGGCGGCGATGCCGCCGACGACCCCGATCTCCTCGCGCACCATCTGGCCCAGGCTCTTGCCATCGCGGCGCATCGAGAAGAAGAGCACCACCATGTCCTGCACGGCGCCCGCAAAGATGACGCCGACGATGATCCAGACCGTCCCGGGGAGGTAGCCCATCTGGGCTGCCAGAACCGGACCGATCAGCGGACCCGCGCCGGCGATCGCAGCAAAGTGGTGTCCGAAGAGCACGTGTCGGTGGGTGACGTCGAAGTCGCGGCCGTTGTCGAACCGCTCCGCGGGCGTGGCCCGGCTGTCATCGACTCCCAGCACCCGGTAGGCGATGAACCGGGCATAGAAGCGGTAGGCGATGGCATAGGAGGACAAGGCCGCGAACAGAATCCACAGCGCCGAGACCTCCTCACCGCGCGAGAGGGCCAACACGGTCCAGCAAACCGCGCCGGCCAGTGCGACGAGTCCCCACACCGCCATCCCCTTGGCCGACATCCGCGGCGATCCGCTCGGCGGAGGTGGGTGTCCTGGGGTGTTCGTCGCAGTCGTGGACATGGCACGTCCTCCTCGCTGATCGGTCGCGACCCGACGGGCCCCGAGCCCTCTCCACCGATCTTCACCCCGCGCGCAGGTTCACCACAAGAGGGCCGCTGACTAGACCATTCCGGTCGGTGCCGTGCCTGCATCCACGCCATCGGTCGCCAGGTGGCGAGGGGATATGGAGATTTCGAGCCCCTGGGACTGTGGAGGGCTAGCCTCATGAGCAGCAGCGGAACAAGGTGACACGCTCGGGCGCCCCGTCATCTCCCGACTGTCCTCGCCCCCTCGGGGTCGGACTACCTCAGATCGGGGCCAGATGAGCGCTGACACCTCCGCCGTCCCCGAGGCTGCCGCTTCGTCGCGTGCAGCCCCGTTCGCGCGTGACCCCGGGCTCCTCAGCCAGATCGTCGAGGTCTCAGGCGACGCCATCTTCAGCGAGGACCGGGCCGGCATCATCACAAGCTGGAACGCGGCCGCTGAGCGGATCTACGGATGCGCAGCGGAGGAGATGGTGGGACGCCCCACCGCGGAGCTGTTGCCCGAGGAGACCTCACTCCAGCTGCAGTCGGTGCACGAGCTGGCGCTGTCCGGCGAGCGGGTGGACCGCTTCGACACCTGGCACCTCCGCCCGGACGGGCGCCACATCGCTGTCTCCCTGACCGTCTCCCCGCTGCGGGACCGAGGAGGCGAGATCGCCGGTCTGGCGACCAGCGTGCAGGACGTCACCGACCGGGTGCAGCTGACCGCCGAGCTGGAGGACGCTCGACGGACGCAGGAGAAGCAGAACGTTGCCCTGGCCCGGTCGAACCGCGATCTCGAGCAGTTCGCCTTCGTCGCCTCCCACGACCTGTCCGAGCCGCTGCGAGCCATGACCGGTTTCGTCCAGCTGTTGGAGAAGCGCTACGCCAACGAGCTCGACGAGCGTGGCCTCGGCTACATCGCCCACGTCGTCGACGGCTCCAACCGGATGCGAACCCTGATCGACGACCTGCTCGAGTACTCGCGCTACCTCCTCGTCGACCCGCCCGGTCGGGTCATCAAGACGGCCGAGGCCGCACGCGAGGTCGCAGCCTCGCTGCAGCTCACCGGCGTGCATGTCGGGGAGGTGCCCGACGTCTGGTACGACGAGACGTCGGTGCTCGCCGTCCTCTACAACCTCATTGGCAACGCCAACAAGTTCCGTCGGCCGGAGGTCCCGCTCCGGGTCGAGGTCACTGGTCGGATCGAGGACGGGCGAGTGCTGGTGTGCGTCGATGACAACGGCATCGGGATCGAACCGCAGTACCGCGACCGCGTCTTCGGGATGTTCGCCAGACTGCACGTACGCGAGGCCTACACCGGCACCGGGATCGGGCTGGCCATCGTGCAGCAGGTGGCCGAACGGTCGGACGGCGCCGCCTGGGTCGAGGAGTCTCCCCTCGGCGGTTGCCGGTTCTGCATCACCCTGCCCACCGTGCCCGGAGAGGCGGCGTGATGGCTGACAACGCCCAGCTGATGCGAATCCTGCTCGTCGAGGACAGCCTCGCCGACGTCGAGCTGACGCTGGACGCGCTACGAGACGCCAAGGTCGCCAACGACGTCACCGTCGTGCGCGACGGTGCCGCTGCGCTGGAGCACCTGCGGGCCAGCCCCGGGGACACCCCCGACCTGGTGATCCTCGACCTCAACCTGCCTCGCATGACCGGGCACGAGGTGCTGGCGGCCATGCGCAAGGACGAGGCCCTGCGTCGGATCCCCGTCGCCGTACTGACCACGTCGTCGGCCGAGGCGGACGTCGAGAAGACCTACGACCTGGGCGCCAACTGCTTCCTGACCAAGCCCGTGGAGATCGAGCAGTTCATCCACGTGGTGCAGTCCATCGACAACTTCTGGCTCGGTCTCGTCAGGTTGCCGCAATGAGCACCATGGCCGGCCGGACGACGGACCCCGTGGTGCTCGACCGCAACAGCAGGCTGCGGTTCCTGCTGATCGAGGACTCGAAGAGTGACAGCGAACTGATCCGGGCCCTGCTCGAGGACGAGTTCCCCCACACCAAGGTCGACGAGGCCACCAGCCTCGAGCTCGCCCTTCAGCACCTCGCAGCCGCGCAGTACGACCTGATCCTGGCCGACCTCACCCTGCCCGACGCGGACGGGGGCACGGTCGTCCGTACCGTGCGCGACGCCTACCCGAAGGTCACCCTGATGGTCCTGACGGGCCGGGTGGACGGCAGCCTGGCGTTGTGGGCCCTCGCGGCGGGTGCGCAGGACTACCTCGTCAAGGGCCAGCACGACGGCCCGCACCTCGCTGAGTCCGTGCTGCACGGGTTGCAGCGCAGCCGCACCGAGCAGCTGACCCACTCCCTCCTGCTCGCGTCGCTGAGCGCCCAGGGCTCCGGCGGTGACCAGACCCGCGACGCGAGCGAGACCAAGAGCGACTTCGTGGCGACGGTGAGTCATGAGCTCCGCACCCCTCTGACCAGCATCACCGCCTACGCCGAGCTGCTGCAGGACGACCCGGACCTCAGTCCACGCCAGGCCGGGTTCGTCGATGCCATCGCCCGCAACGCCGTCCGTCTGCGCTCGCTCACCGACGACCTGCTCGTCCTGTCGGGCTTCGCCTCGATGGAGCACCAGATGCAGACACAGGTGATCGACGTGCGCGAGGTCGTGGCCCAGGCCCGGGAGGTCATCCTCAGCCTGCGCGCTGGACGAGGGATCATCGTCGACTTCGTGCTGCCCGAGGAGCCGCTCTTCGTCACCGGAGACGCGGCGCACCTCGAGCGGGTCGTGCTCAACCTGGTCGGCAACGCCATCAAGTTCAGCGAGCAGGGCGGCACCGTGGTGTGCCGGCTCCGTGAGAGCAGGACCGAGGTCGTCCTCGAGGTCTCCGACACGGGGATCGGCATCCCGCTCGACGAGCAGCACGGCCTGTTCACGAAGTTCTTCCGAGGATCGGCCGCCCGTGAGCACGCCGTCGAGGGGACCGGTCTCGGGTTGCACATCGTGGCCTCGATCGTGAAGAACCACGGAGGGAACATCTCGGTGGACTCCGACACCGGTCGCGGGACCCGGGTGACGGTCCGGTTGCCGCGCCGCGTCACCGACGCAGACAACCCGGAACATCCGGAGTGACCAGGGCTTAGCATGACCGCGATCCTCATGCCGCCGCCCACACCCGATGCCGCCGAGCGCAGGCTCCTGCTCGTCGTCGACGCCCCCTCGTTGCTGCACCGCAACCACCACGCGCGTGCACAGTCCGGGCTACTGGACCGCTCGGGACGACCGGCGTGGGCCTTGCACGGCATGGTGCGACAGATCATCGAGGCGATCGAGGGGTTCCGGCCCGACGCACTCGTCTGCGGTCTGGACGACCGCACGGCCTCGATCCGCCGGGAGCTCTATCCCGACTACAAGGCGGGTCGGGCGGAGAAGGATCCTGACCTCGTCGACCAGCTCGATCGAGCGGGTGCTCTGCTCGGCGCCCTCGGGCTGGCCGCTCTGACCCCGGCAGGCCTCGAGGCCGACGACATCAACGCATCGGCGGCCCGCTGGGCCCGTGAACACGACTGGAACTGCGTCATCATCACCTCCGACCGCGACGCCTTCGCCCACATCAGCGACCACACCAGGGTGCTGCGTCTCATCGACGGTGGCCTCCACGGTTCGCCGTTGCTCACCCCCGCTCGGTTGCACGCCATGTACGGCGTCTCCGCCGACCAGTACCTCGCCTACGCCGCCCTGCGCGGTGACGCGAGCGACAACCTGCCGGGGGTCGAGGGGATCGGCGCGAAGACGGCGGCGATCCTCCTCGACGTGGCCGGCTCCATGGATGCGGTGTGGGCCGACCTCGACCACGACGGCGGACGGTCGGTCGTCGCCGCGCTGGATGGCTGGGCTGCCGAGACGGGCGTACGCCGACTGGGTGCCACCGCCGTACGCCGGCTCATGGCCTCGGGGGCTCGGGCTCGCTACGACTTCAACGTCACGATGATGTCGGGCCGCGACGACCTCGACCTCGGACTGACACCCGACGTCCCGGGATCCGTGGGTCTGTTCCCCCTCGACGTCGACCGCGTGCGCCGGGTGGTCGGCTTCCTGGGCGTCGCTGCGACCACCGAGCTGGCCACGCGGGTGCTCAGCGGGGCTGCCGCCGCACCGGCGCCCCTGTCCGCGACCTGATCTCGGGCTTCATCGTTCGCGGTGGCTGCGCACGGCTCGCGCGACCAGCTCACGCGCCGGTCCTGCCGGCGGCTGGGTGCCGTCGCGCCATACCGCGTTCAACCTCCGCGTCAGGTCGAGCCCGGTCACGGTGACTGCCACCAGCCGACCGTTCACCAGGTCGTCGCGGACGGCGTGGGCGCCCAGCACCGCCGGCCCGGCCCCCGCCACGACCGCTGCGCGCACGGCAGCCGTGCTCGACAGCTCCAGCACCGGGGCGGCAACGGGCAGCCCCGCCAACGCCCGCTCCAGGACCGTCCGGGTGCCGGAGCCCGTCTCGCGCACGACGAGCGGCGTGGCAGCCAACGTGCTGGCCGCCACCCGGCGCCGTGACCGGTGCGCCCACTCGTGGTCGCGAGCCACCACGACCACCAGCTCGTCGCGTCCGACGAGACGGTGGTGGAGACCGGCGGGCGCGTCCGGCCCCTCGACGAAACCCAGCTCGACCTCCCCGGCACTGACCATCACCACCACGCGCTCACTGTTCGTCGCCGTCATCGTGAAGTCGGTGGGCACGTGCCCCGCCTGGGCCTGCTCGGCGCGTACGGCGACCAGCCACCCCGGGAGCAGGTGTTCGGCGATCGTCAGGCTGGCGGCAATCCGCAGGTGTCCGCGACGGTCGGAGCGGAGCGCCGCGATCCCGGCGTCGAGCTGGGCAGCTTCCTCGAGCACCCGTCCGGCCCACTGGACGACCAGGTCGCCCGTCGCCGTCAACGCCGAGCCCCTCCGGGTGCGCACGAGCAGGGGCACACCGACCAGCGACTCCATCGTGCGGATCCGGGACGACGCCGCCTGCTGCGTGATGTGCAACGTCTCGGCCGCGGCGCTCAGGCTGCCGGTGCGGCCGACCTCCACCAACAGCTCGAGGGCACGGAGCTCCGGCACGTGGGGTCCCAACACAGGACAAGACTGCCAGACACAAGCCAATCTTGTGACATCACAACCACAACCTCGTTCTGTGACCACGCTTCGATCGACAGACTTCCTCCATGACTCTTCGCGTGGCCATCGTGGGCGCCGGACCAGCCGGGATCTACGCCGCCGACCTGCTGACCAAGTCGGAGACGGCGGTCTCCGTCGACATCTTCGAACGGCTGCCGGCCCCGTTCGGCCTGGTCCGCTACGGCGTAGCCCCCGACCACCCGCGGATCAAGGAGATCGTCAAGGCCCTCCAGCGAGTGCTGGTCCACCCAGACGTGCGGCTCCTGGGCAACGTCGACCTGGGCGTCGACATCAAGCTCGAGGAGCTCCGCGAGTTCTATGACGCCGTGGTGGTGGCGACCGGCGCGAGGTCGGATCGCGACCTGGGCATCCCGGGCGAGCATCTGCCCGGGTCGTACGGCGCCGCGGACTTCGTCTCCTGGTACGACTCCCACCCCGACGTCCCCCGCACGTGGCCGCTGGAGGCCGAACACGTCGCCGTCCTCGGGGCAGGCAACGTCGCGCTGGACGTCGCCCGCGTGCTCGCCAAGACCGGCGACGAGATGCTCAGCACCGACATCCCTGCCCATGTCCACGAGGCACTGGTCGCGAAGCGGACGACGGACGTGCATGTCTTCGCGCGTCGTGGTCCGGCCTACGCCAAGTTCTCGCCGCTCGAGCTCCGCGAGCTGGCGCACTCACCCCACGTCGACGTGATCGTCCACCCCGAGGGCTTCGAGGTCGACGAGGCCAGCATGGAGCACCTCAACCGCAACAAGCAGGCCAAGATGGTGCTCAGCACCTTGGCCAACTGGGTCGGCCGGGAGCCCGAGGGCAAGCCGCACCGGATCCACCTCCACTTCCTGGAACAGCCCGTCGAGATCGCCGGCGATGGTCGCGTGGAGACCCTCCGTACCGAGCGCACCCGATTGGTCGGCGACGGCACCGTCGAGGGCACCGGACTCGTGACCAACTGGGACGTCCAAGCCGTCTACCGCGCCGTAGGCTACCGCAGCTCGGCCATCTCCGACCTGCCCTTCGACGACCGCGCCGCCGTCGTCCCCAACGAGGGCGGCCGCGTCGTGGACCTCGACGGCCGTCGGGTCCCCGGCACCTACGTCACCGGCTGGGTCAAGCGCGGGCCGGTCGGCCTGATCGGGCACACGAAGAGCGACGCCGCCGAGACCGTGGCGCACCTGGTCGCCGAGACCACCCCGACGGCGACGTCCCGTCAGCCCGGGGACGTCGACGCCTTCCTCGCCGACCGCGGTGTGGACGTGACGGACCTCGAGCACTGGCTCCGCGTCGACCAGCACGAGATCCATCTCGGCGAAGACTCTGGACGCCTCCGCGTCAAGCTGCCCGGACGCGACGAGCTCCTCGCGGCCGGCCGCTGACGGCTCAGACCCGGGTCGCCTCGGGCTGGCGGTCGAGGAGCTCACGACGAGGCTCGGTGGGCGCCTGGCCTCGCGAGGCGAGCAGTCCGATCGCGAGGCCTGTCACGACACCGGGCACGACCCACCGCCACCCGGTCAGGGTGAACCAGCGGGTCTCCGCGGGAGTACGCACCGCAGGCGCGGCTGTCGGCACCTCCTCGGAGACCGGCGGCGCAGCCGCGACAGGTGACTCGGCGAACAGGCGGTCCAGCAGTGCCGCCAGCTGCTCGCCGTCCGTGACCGCCCTCCACGCGGACTCGGAGGTCGCCACCCCCACGGGCTCGGCGTCGTTGACGAACGTGGTGGACACCGAGGCCGTGCCGTCAGGTGCGATGTGCACCGAGTCGATGCGCCACGGTGACACGTCGTGGATCATCCACGTCATGGTGTAGCGGGTGCCTCCGGACCCGGGCGGGTCCTCGCTGGCCTCCGTGCTCGAGGTGAGCAGCCCCTCGAGCTCGGCGTACTCCTCGGTGCCCGTGTAGAGACCGGTCACCTGGCCCGTGCCCGGCTGGCTGATGAGGACGCTGGTGGGTCCGCCCGCGTGGGCCGGGCCTGGTGGACCGACCAGTGCCCACAGGGCAAGTACGGCGATGGCGAATGATCTGCGCATGGCTCCTCCTCGGGACAGCTGTGCCCCAGATACACCGCCGCGGTCGTCCAGGTTCCCTCAACCGGTCGAGTCGGCGATCTCGGTGGCGCGCTCGAGGCTGTGGTCCCCTTCGAGCCGCAACGTCAGGCTGCCCTGCGACCAGACCAGCGTCGGAGCCGCTGACCGCGGCGGAAGCCGGTGCGTCGTCCCGTCGTCCGCGACGACGCTCACGTAGTGAGGCGTCGGCAGCCACAGGGCGTCTCCGGCGCGGATGGACACGAAGGTCGCGACGTCCACCATCTTCTGGAACATCGGATCGATGGTGCCGCGGAACTGGTCCAGCCGGACGGTGTCGGCACCACTCCCCCAGCTCAGGGACACCAGCCGGCGGTCCGCCGAGACCGTCACGCCGTCCGGGGCGCCCAGGACGGCCGGGACGAGCGGGGGGAAGCCGGCGAGGGTGGCCGCCTGTTGCAGGCTCAGGCCATCGAGCTCGGCCGGCACGGTGGGCTCCTCGGTGGCAGGAGCCTGGTCCTCGACGACGGTGACGCCATGGAAGCCGAACCACTCCAGGATGGACGCCCCCACGGGGGACGCCACGGCGCCGACGCCCAGGATCGTCAGGAACAGGCCCGCGAT
Organism: Nocardioides sp.; assembly: GCF_025964975.1. Classification (GTDB taxonomy): domain Bacteria; phylum Actinomycetota; class Actinomycetes; order Propionibacteriales; family Nocardioidaceae; genus Nocardioides. The sequence continues at coordinate 276 of NZ_JAOPXV010000157.1, read as the reverse complement.
CCACCGGGCCGTCCGCCGCGGCCGGGACCGGGTGGGCTCCCGCGCCACGCGGGCCAGCACGGCCGCCTCCAGGTCGGCGGGGACCTCGACATGGAGGTCCTGCGCCAGCTGACGCAGGCTCGACTCGAGCGACTCAGACATGGCCGGCCTCCTTGTCGGGTGAGACTGCCGCGAGCTCGGTGCGAAGTCGATCGAGCCCACGGCTCAGTCGCGACTTCACGGTGCCTCGGGGCACGCCCAGGACGACTGCGGTCTCAGCCTCGTCCAGCTCAAGGA
>NZ_JAOPXV010000120.1 GCF_025964975.1 Nocardioides sp. | reverse complement strand
TCCGCCAGCGCCTTGAGCTGGGTCGGCGTCTTCGCCAGCGCTTCCCGGGCGGCCGCCGCCGCGGCGGTGAAGACCTCGCGGGCCCGGGACCCGCTGACCGCTGCGCTGGCTCGCGCCGCTGCGGAGGCGGCGCGGGCAACGGTGAGGATGGTCCCCTCGACGGGCTCGCCCACGGCCGCGTAGGACGCGTCGGTGGCGCGCTGCATGGCCTCGGCGGCCACGACGGCGTGGCTGTCCTCGCTCGTCGCCTCGGCCAGCCGTGCGACGTACGCCCCGAGCATCTGGCTGAGGATGACCCCGGAGTTGCCCCGGGCGCCGAGGAGCGCCCCGCGGGACAGGATGCGCATGGCGTCGGGCAGGGCGAGGTCCGGGTCGTCCGCCAGGGCCTCGGTGATGGCGTCGCGCGCGGCGGAGACGGTCAGGAACATGTTGGTCCCGGTGTCACCGTCGGGGACCGGATAGACGTTGAGCGCGTCGATCTCCTCGCGGGCCCCCGAGAGCGCGTCAGTGGCGATCTCCACGAACCGGGCCAGCGAGGCCGTGGACAGGCCGCTCGTCACCCGTTCCATCGCAGCCCTCCCCCGCCTCAGTTGTCGAAGCCACAGGTTAGCGCCGTCCAGGGGCGCGGCGACAGACGCAACAGACCCCGAGAGCAGTGCTCTCGGGGTCTGTCGAGCAAGACGTCAGGTCAGCGGCTGACCTTGCCGGCCTTGAGGCAGCCGGTGCAGATGTTGACGCGCTTGGGGGTGCCGTTGATGGTGGCCCGCACGCGCTGGATGTTCGGGTTGAAGCGACGCTTCGTAATCTTGCGCGACCAGGGTCGGTTGTTGCCGAAGCCGGGCTTCTTGGCGCAGATGTCACAGACGGCAGCCACCGTGTACTCCTGAAGATCGTGGGTGATTCGAGAACGTATCGGCTCGCCATGTCCAGTGAGGCACGGCCGGATCCGGCCAGCGAGCAACCGCACAAGAGTATCCGACCCGCAGGGATGGGTGAAATCGAGCCGGTCCCGGCTCAGAAGTGCGTCCACCCGGTGGGCCCTTCGTACTCCCCACCGTCCACCGTGACCCCCGAACCCGCGGCCACTGAACCGATGACGTGCCAGCCCGCGGGCACGTGGGCCGCGCTGGGGAACGTCGCGAGCAGCCCGTGGTCGTCGCCTCCGCCGAGCACGAACTGGAGCGGGTCGACGCCGAGAGCAGCACCCACCGCGAGGAGCGGCTCGGCGAGCTCGAAGGCACTGGTGCGTACGTCGATCGCGACCCCGCTCTCCTCGGCCAGGTGGCGTGCCTCCGCGAGCAGCCCGTCGGAGATGTCGATCATGGCGGTGGCGCCCGCCTCGGCTGCCAGCCGACCTTGGGCGTAGGGCGGCTCCGGTCGGCGGTAGGCCTCCACGAGCACGCGCGGGGACCGGAAGCCACGAGCCAGGACAGCCAGTCCACCGCCCGCCCAGCCCTGCCGGCCGGCCAGGGCCAGCACCTCGCCCGCCGCGGCACCCGAGCGCACGACCGGCGACTCGGTGCAGGCGCCGATCACGGTCACCGCGATCATGACCTCGTCGGCGCGCGTCAGGTCCCCCCCGACCACACTCGCGCCCACGACGGCGCACTCCGCGGCGAAACCACGCGCGAAGTCGAGCGCCCACTGCGCCGGCAGGTCGGGCGGGGCCGCAAGGCCGATGGTCAGCGAGTGGGCCGTACCACCCATGGCGTTGATGTCGGAGAGGTTCTGCGCAGCCGCCCGGTGACCGACGTCCTCGGCGCTGGACCAGTCGTGGCGGAAGTGCCTGCCCTCGACCATGAGATCGGTGGAGACCACGACGTGACCGTTGCGGATCCGCAGCACGGCGGCGTCGTCGCCCGGTCCGACCAGGACGTGCTCGCCCTGCTCGAACAGCGAGATGAAGGCCTCGATCAGTCCGAACTCGCCGGCATCGGCCAGGGTCGCGTCCTTCGGGAATGCCATGCGGCCCATCAGACCAGATCGGTGGACGCCCACCGGGGACGGGCGCCTATCGAGAAGTGACGGCTCTCACGGTAGGTTGACGACCGCACAGCGTTTCCCGATCTTCCGCAACCGAGGAGTCACAGATGGTCGTCCAGGCCTACATCCTGATCCAGACCGACGTCGGCAAGGCCGCTGAGGTTGCCAGTGCCATTGCCAAGATCAAGGGCGTCACCCTCGCCGAGGACGTCACCGGTCCCTATGACGTGATCGTCCGCGCCGAGGCACGCAACGTCGACGAACTCGGCAAGCTGGTGGTCTCGAAGGTGCAGAACCTCGACGGCATCACTCGCACGCTCACGTGCCCCGTCGTCCACATCTGAGCCCGACCCACCGACGCCCCGTGTCCCTGTGGACGCGGGGCGTCGTTGTCGTTCTCCTGCTCGGCGCTGCCGGCTGCTCGTCCCCCGAGCTGCCGTCGCTGTCCCGGGCCGACGCGGAGGCGTGCGCCCAGCTGACGGCGGCACTGCCCGACCGCGTCGACGGCGAGGACCTCAGCGACGACACCGCCCGCACCGCCTCGTGGGGCGGCATCGAGCTCACCTGCGGGGTCGAGATGCCTGCGGCGTACGACAAGTTCGCCTCCTGCACCGAGCTGGAAGGTGTCGGCTGGTTCCTGCCCCCCGCTGAGCTCAACGACCCGAGCTCCGACATCCTCGTCACCGCACTGACGCACAGTCCCCGTGTCAGCGTCCTCATCCCGGCCGCCCACCGCGGCAACGAGGTCGCCCTCTCCGAGATCTCTCCAGCCATCGCCAAGACCCTGTCCGCGGGCGAGCCCTGCCTCTAGCTCAGCGCAGGCCCGTGTCGCGTTCGAGCGCGAGGGTGATCAACCGGTCGACGAGCTCGGGATAGCTCACGCCCGACTCGGCCCACATCTGCGGGAACATCGAGGTCGGGGTGAAGCCGGGCATGGTGTTCAGCTCGTTGATCACCACCGTGTGGTCGGCCAGCACGAAGAAGTCCACCCGCGCCAGGCCCTCGCACGACAGCGCCTCGAACGCGCGCACGGCCAGGCGACGCAGCTCCTGCTCGACCTCGGGTGGGAGGTCGGCAGGCAGGTCGATCTCGGTGTCCTGGTCGGCGAGATACTTCGCCTCGAAGTCGTAGAACTCATGACCGCCCCCGATCCGCACCTCGGCCGGGCGTGAGGTCTCCGGGTCGCCGTCGACGGTGGCGAGCACCCCACACTCCACCTCGCGTGCGCCGACCGCGGCCACCTCGACGAGCACCTTGGTGTCGTACTCCAGCGCCAGCTCGATCGCCTCGGCGATCTCGTCCTGGTGGTGGATCTTGCTGATACCGATGCTGGACCCGCCCCGGGCAGGCTTGGCGAAGGACGGGTAGTCGAGCTCCTCGACGCGGGTCAGGGCGGACACCCGATCGGTGTCCCACTCACGTCGGGTCACCGTGATCCCGGGGGTCACCGGGAGGCCGGCGGCCTCGAGCACGATCTTCATGAAGGCCTTGTCCATGCCCACGGCGGACGCGAGCACTCCGGAGCCGACGTAGCGGACGCCGGCCATCTCGAGCATCCCCTGCAACGTGCCGTCCTCGCCCCACGGACCGTGCAGCAGGGGGAACACCACGTCGACGGAGCCCAGCGTCCGGGGCACCTCTGCGGCGCCGGTGACGACCAGGTCCGTCGAGCCCGCGGCTCCGAGCAGCGCCACCATCGCATTCGACGCGTCGACCTCGGGCAGCGTCGACCCGGAGATGGCGAGCCTCGTGGCGTCGTCGGACTCGAGCACCCAGCGGCCGTCGGTGGCGATGCCGACCGGGACCACGTCGTACTTGTCGCGATCGATCGCGGCCAGCACGCTTCCGGCCGTGACGCACGAGATGCCGTGCTCGCTGGACCGACCACCGAAGACGACAGCGACGCGAGGCTTGCGGGGCTCGTTCATTGCCCCGACCCTAGCCGCCTACGCTGGCCGACATGTCTGGTGACACTCCCCTTTCCCCTTCGACGATCGCGGTCACGGCGGGGCGGCCGGCACACGATCCGGACGCCCCCCTCAACGTGCCGATCACGATGGCCTCGACGTACGTCGCAGGCGGCGACCTGGAATACGGCCGCTACGCGAACCCCACGTGGACGGCCCTCGAGGAGACGCTCGGCGCGCTCGAGGGAGGGCGGTGCCTGAGCTTCGCCTCGGGTATGGCGGCGGTGACAACCGTGCTCGATCTCGTGGCCCCCGGCGGCAGAGTGGTCGCTCCCCGGCACTCCTACAGCGGCACGATCATGCAGCTGGCCGACCTCGAGGCCCGTGGCCGGGTCAGGGCCGAGCTCGTCGACCTCACCGACACCGACGCGGTGGTCCGGGCGTGCGAGGACGCAGCCCTGGTGTGGCTGGAGTCGCCGACCAACCCGGCCCTCGAGGTCGCCGATATCGCGACGATCACTGCCGCGGCCCACGAGGCCGGCGCCTATGTCGTCGTCGACAACACGTTTGCCACTCCCCTGCTCCAGACCCCGCTCGCCGACGGCGTCGACCTCGTGGTGCACTCCGCGACGAAGTACCTCGCCGGGCACAGCGACGTGCTGCTCGGCGCGGTCTGCACGCGTGACGACGAGCTCTTCGGCGTGCTCAAGAACCGTCGTGACCTGCAGGGCGCCATCCCCGGGGCGTTCGAGGCCTGGCTGGTGCTCCGCGGCATGCGCACCCTCCACGTGCGCGTGGAGCGGGCCCAGACCAACGCCCAGGAGCTCGTCGGTCGCCTGGCCGACCATCCCGCCCTGTCGGAGGTCCGCTACCCCGGCTTCGGCGCGATCGTCTCCGTCGTGCTCGCCCAGGGCGCTCTGGCGGCAGACCTGCTGACGCAGAAGACGAAGCTCTGGGTCCACGCCACCTCGCTCGGTGGCGTGGAGTCGACCCTGGAGCGCCGGCGGCGCTGGAAGGGCGAGGCCCCGACGATCCCCGAGGGGCTCGTCCGCCTCAGCGTCGGAATCGAGGACGTGGACGACCTCTGGCGAGACCTGCGCACGGCCCTCGACGGCTGCGTGGGCTGAGGCTCCGTCGGAGCTGTCGGTCTCAGGGGTCTCGACGCTCGCGCGCCCTCGTTCCTCGGCCGCGTCGCTTGCTCGACGTTCGACCTCAGTCGATCCGACGTCGTCCCTCCGTCGGAACTAGTCGGTCTCAGCCTTGGTGTCCCGGGCGATGAAGCTGTTCATCATCTCCAGGGCCGTCATGCGACCGTCGACGACGGCATCGACGTGCTCGGCGATCGGGGCGTCCACCCCGGTCTGCGCCGCCAGCGCCATCAGCGACTTGCAGGACTTCGCGCCCTCAGCGACCTGGGACGTCGAGGCGTAGATCTCGGCCGTGGTCATTCCCTTGCCGAGGTTCTCCCCGAAGGTCCGGTTGCGCGAGAGCGGCGAGGAGCAGGTGGCCACGAGGTCTCCGAGGCCCGCGAGGCCCATCAGCGTCAGCGGGTTGGCACCCTGGGCCATGGCGAGCCGGGCCGTCTCGGCCAGCCCGCGGGTGATCAGGGACGCTGTCGTGTTGTCGCCGAAGCCCAGCCCGACGGCCATCCCGACCGCCAGTCCGACGACGTTCTTGTACGCCCCGCCGATCTCGCAGCCGAGCACGTCGGTGGAGGTGTAGGGCCGGAAGGCGGTCGTGTGGAACATGGCCTGAAGTCTCTTGGCGACGTCCTCGTCGGGGCAGGCGACCACCGAGGCGGCGGGCTCTCGCCGGGCGAT
>NZ_JAOPXV010000116.1 GCF_025964975.1 Nocardioides sp. | reverse complement strand
GCTGTTAACCGGAGGGTTATTGGTTCGAGTCCAATCGGGGGAGCAGTGGGACCCCCTCTGACCTGCGAACAGGTCGGAGGGGGTTTCTTATTTGCCGGAGGGCGTTGATGACGGCAGCTCGGACCGCGCCGGACGGGTGGCCGAGCCGGCGGCAGGTGCGCTCTCGCGCACGACGAGCAGGTGGGGCACCACCACGTCCCTGCCGGGCAGGGAGCTGTCTGCCATCCGCTCCTGCAGCGTCGTGAGTGCGAGCTCTGCAAGTCGTTGCTTGTCGGGGGCCACCGTCGTCAGCGCGGGGACCGAGTAGCGACCCACCTCGATGTCGTCGAAGCCCACGACGGCGATGTCCTCGGGCACGCGCACCCCCTGATCAGCGCAGGTGCGGATGGCGCCGAGGGCCAGCTGGTCAGTGAAGCAGAAGACAGCGTCCGGCTTCGACTTCGCCAACAGGCCTGCCATGGCACCCATCCCGTCTGCGTGGTGCAGGCGTTCGACCGGCACCTCCAGCTCGGGGTGCGCGACGAGCCCGACGTCCACCAGTGCGGCCCGGTACCCGGCCAGCCGCTGGCGAGCGGTTTCGTTGCTCAGGTGCGGCTGGAGCCCCACAGCAGCGATCCTTGTCCGTCCGAGTGCCACCAGGTGGTGGACGGCCTCGAGGGCCGCACCACGGTTGTCGATGGCCACACGGTCGACGGATCCCATGCCTGGCTGCTCCCCGAGCATGACGACCGGGGGCGCCGTCGCACGTCGCGACACTTCTTCGGCAGTCATGGCCCACGGGCAGAAGATGATTCCGTCGACCCCTTGTCCGCGTGCCCCATCGAGCAACTGCTGCTCTCGCGTCGCGTCCCCGTCCGTCTGCTCGACGATGACCGTCCATCCCATGCGCTCGGCGTGCCGGACAACCAAGGCAGCCAGCTCGGCGAAGTAGGGCGAGTCGATCTCCGGCACCACCAGACCGATCACCTCGCGGTGCCCCTGACGCAACTGCCTTGCGGCGAGGTTGGGTCGATACCCGAGTTCCTCGATGGCCTCCAGCACCCGCTGTCGAGTCGGCCTGGCTACGACCTCCGGGGTGTTCACGACGTTGGACACGGTGCGGATGCTCACACCGGCGCGGTCTGCCACGTCCTTGAGATTCGCTCGTCGCATGACACCTCCACATGTACCCTATTGCACCTGGAATTGCAACGTTGCAGACTGGCCTCTTGGCCGAAGGAGATCATCATGGCCGCGTCACTCGACATACCGATCGAGCGAGAGCTGATTCGCACCATTATCGAGCGCGACGGGATCATCGGCTGCACGGGCGCCTTCTCGAGGGAATGGGTCGCCGCGCTCCGCGAGGACGTCGACGCAGCCTTCGAGGAGGCGCGTTCTCGAGAGGGCGGCGCGGTCGGGCGCGGGCCACATCGCTACTACGTCGAGCTGCACCCGGAGGCGCTGCGCGGCTTCGTCGACCTGGTCGACCATCCATGGGTCCGAGCGGTGTGCGAGACGGTGCTGGGACCCGACTACACGATCGTGGAGGTGGGCTTCGACGTACCCTTCGCCGGCGCCGTCAACCAGCCGTGGCACCGCGACTTCCCCAGCCCCCGCGAGACCGTCGAGGAGCGCCGACTGACCTCGCTCGCCTTCAACGTCACCTGCGTGGACACGGCCGAGGACATGGGGCCGTTCGAGGTCGCCCTCGGCACCCACTGGGACCCCGGGACCGGCTTCGATCACGGGATGTTCCCGGACAAGTCGCAGTATCCACATTTCGAGGAGCGCGCGGTGCGGAAGTACCCACAGATGGGGGACATCTCGGCCCGTTCGGCACTGACGGTGCACCGCGGGACGAGGAACGAGTCCCAGCTCGCTCGACCCGTGCTCGTGCTGGGCGTTGACGCACCCGGTGCCGGGAACGACGACAAGCACGACCTTGCTGTCACGCGCCGTTTCTGGGAGTCGCTCCCGGAACGGGTTCGAGCCCACCTGCGATGCCCGGTGGTGGACGAGCTCACCCCGATCACGCAGAAGCACACGATCGAGGGTTTGGTGATGGGCGAGGCCTGACCCGGCCACATCGCCCGGTCGACTGCCTGTCTGGCGTGCTCACGCGTTGCTATTTACAACGTTGCAAGAACCGGGTTGAATCCGATCTGTGCATGTGGCGACGATCACCCTTGACCCGGCGTTCCGGGTCGCACCGGTGGACCGAAGACTCTTCGGCACGTTCGTCGAGCACATGGGTCGTTGCGTCTACACCGGCATCTACGAGCCCGAGCACGACACGGCCGACGACCTCGGATTTCGTCGTGACGTCGCTGATCTGGTGCGCACCCTCGGCCCCACGGTGGTGCGGTACCCAGGCGGCAACTTCGTGTCGTCGTACCGCTGGGAGGACGGCGTCGGCCCGCGCGCCGAGCGTCCGCAGCGCCTCGACCTTGCGTGGCGGACCGTCGAAAGCAATGAGGTCGGCGTCGACGAGTTCGTCGGGTGGTCCCGTCGAGCGGGGATGGAGCCGATCATGGCTGTCAACCTGGGGACTCGCGGGGTCCAGGAGGCGGCAGACCTGCTGGAGTACTGCAACCATCCCGGTGGGACACGGCTTTCAGACCTGCGGCGGGTCAACGGCAGCAAGGAACCGCACGACATACGCATGTGGTGCCTGGGCAACGAGCTGGACGGACCGTGGCAGGTCGGCCACAAGACCGCGCAGGAGTACGGCCGTCTCGCTGCCGAAACCGCGCGGGCGATGCGGATGGTCGACCCGCGGGTTGAGCTGGTGGCGTGCGGGAGCTCCAACAGTGCGATGCCGACGTTCGCCGCCTGGGAGCGCGAGGTCCTGGAGCACTGCTACGACCTCGTGGACCACGTGTCGCTGCACACCTACTACGACCCCGCCCCGGTGGAGAAGACCACGCACCTGGCGAGCTCCCGCGACCTGGACCGGATGATCACCACGATCGCGGCGACCGCCGACCACGTCGGCGCACGACTTCGGTCGCGTCGGCGTCTCACCCTCGCGGTCGATGAGTGGAACGTCTGGTACCAGTCCCGGTTCGCCGGGCAGGATCGCCTCTCCTACGACCGGTCCCACGAGCTCATCGAGGACGTGTACGACGTCTACGACGCCGTCGTGGTCGGCTCCCTGCTGATCACGCTGCTCCGGCACGCCGACCGGGTCGCGATCGGTTGCCAGGCGCAGCTGGTCAACGTCATCGCTCCGATCCTCACCCGGCCAGGGGGAGGGGCGTGGGCACAGACGATCTTCCATCCCTTCGCCCAAGCCGCTGCGCACGCACGGGGCGAAGTGCTGCGCGTCGAGCCGCAGGTCGCCACCTACGAGGACGGCCTGTACGGCGACGTACCGCTGGTGGAGGCCGTCGCGACGCTCGATGACGAGAGCGGGACGCTGACGATCATGTGCGTGAACCGATCACTCGCCGAGACGGTTCGGCTCGAGGCGGGGGTGCGCGCCTTCCCCGACGCCTCCGTCCTGGAGGCCACCGCGCTCTGGGACGACGACCCGAGTGCTCACAACACTGAAATGCGCCCGGACCGCGTCGCGCCGCGACCAATGGACGTGACGGTCGAGGACGGCATCGCGCACGCGCACCTGCCCCCGGTCTCGTGGGCCGTCATCCGCCTGCAGACCACACGGCCTACACCCACGCCACATGTCTCAGCCTCCCTGGAGGGCTGAGCTCAGCACGGACCCCACCCTCAACCGAACGGAGAACGACATGAGCACCCCCTTCCACCGCCCCGCGAGTGCAGGCCTGACGATCCCTCTGAACCGGCGTAACTTCCTGCTCCTCGGCTCGACCGCTGCGCTCGTCACGGGATGCGGGGGCGGATCCGGCGTTGGCGGGCCCCAGGAGGACGCAGGCGGGGAGTTCACTGGCACGTACGACGGGCCCCCGATCACCCTCGACTACTGGAACGGCTTCACTGGCGGCGACGGCCCGACCATGCTGGCGATGACCAAGGAGTTCGCCGACGCCCAGAAGAACATCGACATCAAGAACACCACGATCCAGTGGGCGGACTTCTACCAGAAGCTTCCCGCGGCCGCGCAGGCCGGCAAGGGTCCAGCTGTCGGCGTGATGCACCTCGACCAGGTCGCCAGCAATGCCGCCCGCGGCATCCTCGTGCCCCTCGACGACATTGCGGACGAGATCGGCCTCGCTGAGGAGGACTTCCTGGCGCCGGTCTGGTCTCCGGGGATCTACAACGAGAAGCGCTACGGCATCCCGCTCGACGTCCACTCCCTGGCGATGTACTGGAACAAGGAGCACTTCGACAAGGCCGGAATCGACGAGCCTCCGACTGATGCTGCGAGCTTCGACGAGGCCTGCAAGAAGCTCCAGGCGGCGGGCTACAAGACGCCCTTCTGGATGCCCAACCGCTGGCCCTCCCACCTGATGTTCTTCAGCCTGATCTGGCAGCACGGCGGCGAGCCGTTCGCCGACGACGGGTCGGAGGCGACGTTCGGTTCTGAGGCCGGAGTTGCGGCGCTCACCTGGATGCGCGAGCAGGTCGACAAGGGATACAGCCCCGAGAACGTGGACATCGACGCGCAGTACCTCGCCTTCAAGAACGGGGAAAACTCCATCACCTGGGACGGGATCTGGCAGATCAACGACCTCAAGGAGGCCGACATGGACTACGGCATGGCGCCCATCCCCACGATCGGTGAGCAGCCGGCGGTCTGGGCGAACTCCCACCACTTCTTCATGACCTCCCAGGCAGCCGAGGACAAGGACATGTCCGACGCATCCAAGCTCTTCATCAGCGAGCTGAGCCAGAACTCGGGCCGCTGGGCCGAGGCCGCGATGATCCCGGCTCGCAACTCGGCCCGCGAGGACGCCTCCTACACTGACTCGCCCCAGGCGGCTCTCGACGACCAGCTCGAGAACTTCCGCTTCCTGCCGTCGGTGCCCGGCGTCGCGGACACCATCGCGCCAACCCTCGAGGTCGCGGTCAACGAGGCGATCTTGGGTAAGGCATCGCCCCAGGAAGCGCTCGAGAAGTACCAGGCCGAGGCGACTGAGCTCATGCAGGAGAACCTGGAGAAGTTCGGGGGCTGACGATGGCTGCGACTTCCACATCCACCGCGAAGCGTCCGGAGGCTCCGCCCGGGGCCCCCGGACCGCGCGAGACCCGGCGCCGCGTCAACTGGCTGCCGTGGTTGTTCCTGGCGCCCTATTTGCTCTTGTTCGGCAGCTTCGTGCTGCTCCCCATCGCCCTGGGCTTGTGGATCAGCCTGCACTCATGGGACTTCACTCTCCCCGGCAAGCCCTTCGTCGGCCTGCGCAACTACAGCGAGCTGCTCACCCCGGGGACAGGGGAGTTCGAGCGGTTCTGGAACGCCATGCAGGCGACCGGCATCTTCACCGCCATCAGCGTGCCGCTCCTGATCGTCATCCCGCTGGCAGTGGCCCTGGTCATGAACCAACGCTTCCGAGGACGCAACCTGTTCCGCGCACTGTTCTTCGCGCCGTACGTCCTGGGCGTCGCGGTTGTGGGCGTCGTATGGCGCTTCCTGCTCGACGCCAACATCGGGGTAGTCAACTACCTGGCGGGCTTGGTGGGGCTGCCCGACAGCACGCCCTGGCTGACCAGCATCCCCGAGACGTGGATCGCGCTGATCGGGGTGACGGTGTGGTGGACGCTCGGCTTCAACGCGGTCATCTTCCTCGCCGGACTGCAGGACATATCGAATGACCTCTACGAGGCCGCGAAAATGGACGGTGCCGGCGCCTGGGTGCGCTTCCGCCACGTCACACTGCCCGGTCTGCGGCCCGTCGTCCTGTTCGTCGTGATGATCACGGTCATCGCGTCCGCCAACATGTTCGGGCAGTCCTGGATCATGACCCGCGGGGGGCCTGGGCAGGAGACCCGCACGGCCATCTACTACATCGTCGACACGGGACTGAACCAGCGAGCCATGGGTGAGGCCGCCGCCGCCAGCTGGCTGCTGACCCTGGTGCTGATGCTGACGTCGGCGCTGCTCTTCGCTTTCGCGAGGGAACGCGGTCCCGAGAAGGGAGCCGACAGATGAAGGCGGTTCGGTACAGCGTGCTGGCGTTCCTCGCACTGATCTTCGTCAGCCCGCTGCTGTTCATGCTGAGCACCTCGTTCAAGACGCGCGCGGAGTCCGGGAGGACTCCACCGCGTCTCGTGCCCGACAACCCCACGCTGGCGGCGTACGAGCAAGTACTGAGCGCGGCGGACACACCCGTGTTCCGGTGGTTCCTGAACTCCATGCTGGCCGCGACCCTCAACTCGCTGCTGGTGGTGACCACTGCCGCTCTCGCCGCCTACGCGTTGGCCAGGATGGAGTTCCGAGGCCGCAAGCTCGTGTTCGGGCTGATCGTGGCGACGCTGTTCGTCCCACCGGTGATCCTGATCATCCCCAACTTCGAGATCGTCGGACGGCTCTTCTGGCTCGATACGTTGACCGCGATCGTCGTGCCGACTGCGGCGAACGCGTTCGGCGTCTTCTTCCTCCGGCAGTTCTTCATCGGGTTGCCCAAGGAGCTGGAGGAGTCGGCCGCACTGGACGGCGCCAACCAGTGGCAGGTGTTCTGGAAGATCGTGCTGCCCCTATCCCGCCCGGCGCTGGCGACGCTCGCGCTGCTCGCGTTCCTGACGAACTGGAACGACTTCCTGTGGCCGCTCTACGTGCTCTTCAGTCCTGAGAACCAGACCCTCCAGGCGGGCCTCAGCACCCTGCAGTCCGCCAACGCCGTGCGCTACGACCTGCTGATGACGGGGGCGGTGGTCGCCAGCGTGCCGGTTCTCATCCTCTACGTGTTCGTCCAACGGTTCATCATCGAAGGGGTCTCGCGTTCCGGCATCAAGGGCTGAGCGCGGTATGACCGACGTGCATCTGCATCGCCGCGCCCTGCTGCTCGGGAGCCTGAGCGTCGCAGCGACCTCAGCACTCCCCGGATGCTCGGACGCCCCCGACCCGGTGCCGACCGGAAGCGGACCGCAAGGCCCCGACCCGACCAGCTCCGACCCGACCAACCCCACCCATCAGGAGGCCGCCATCTTTGACCTGTCCTTCACCCTGAAGCACCGCTACCGTCCGTTCGAGCTAGTCGCACCCGCCTTCGTCGCAGTCGAGCGGTCGGGGGATCAGCTCGCCGGACAGTCGGACGTGTCGATGCACGACGAAGGGCCGGCTGCGCCGTTCTGCGCCGTGCAAGCACAGGTCGACCCTGGTGAGGGCCGCGTCGTGCTCGGGCTCGCCTCCCCGGACGGCGATGTCCACCTGTTCGGCTTCTACGATCCGCCCACCCAGCGGGTCGGCATCGAAGTCCGTGTCGATGGTCGCACTCGCGTCCTCCGACGGCGGAAGGTCCAGCTGCCGCCGTCGTTCGGACTCGCTTTTGTGGTCTGCGAGAACCAGGTGACGGTGCTCACCGACACCGACGAGGGATGGCAGCCGGTGCTCACCGAGCGCGACAAGGTGGGCGCCGCGATCGACCTGCGGCAGCGCGAGGTCCTCTCCGGGCTCCGCTACGCCTGGGGTCGCCGTGGCGAGGAGCCGGGGCTGACCAGCGTCTCGGCCGGACTCTTCGGGATGACGGGGGTCCGCGACCAGCACCTGGTGCAGCACGTCGACGGGACGCCGTACGTCCGTGACGGATACGCCTACTTCACCGGTACCTGCGCCGGCCTCGGGTTCTTCGCGCAGGCGCACTGGGGCGTGTTCCGCCTCGACCTGGACAACCCGCGTCGGCTCGAGCAGGTGTCGCAGCTCTTCTCCTCGCGCGACGGATTGGTGCTCGGGGACCATGCCGGCCAGGTGGTGCGCGACGACGAGAACGACCGCTGGCTCGTCGCCACGAGCTCTTGGGGCGACTTCTCCTTCGACGGTGTCCACGTGCGGCATGTGGTGACCGAGGCTGACGTGCTTACGGGTGTGCATGTGCTGGACACCGTGCGGACCGAACTCCCCACCGAGCACAGCGCCTGGGACCCCGGCATCACCTCCATCGACGGGCGCTGGCACGTCAGCTTCGTCGAGAGCCCGTCGCAGGAGCCCTTCGACTTCCGTCCGGCACTGGCGGCGGGGCCAGCGGGTGGCGCCGGGATCGACGCGTTCGACGACAAGCTGGAGCTCGTCGGTGCGGCGACGGACCTCCACCAGTGCGAGGGCCCGATCCTGGCGCAGGTCCAGGGGGAGTGGTGGTTGCTCGCCAGTGACGGAGATGATCGCCACTACCCGGTGTTCGACCTGGGGATGCACCGGGTGGGTCGCCTCGACGCGCCGTACCACACCAACATCCCCCATCCCCAGCTCGTCCCGCTCGACGACGGCGGCCACCTGGTCGTCACCTTCGACGGCACCCAGTACGCGGAGAGGGTGATGGGGTACGGAGGGCACGGCGACGTCCTGATCATGCGCAGCCGCGAGTAGCCGGCGGGATGCGTGGTCCGCGCTCGCGACTGTTCAGCGCACGTGGCGGCGGTCGTCCGGCAGCCGCGAGGTCCGCCCGAGCCGGTCGAGCCGTTCGAGCAGGGGGAGGACGACCCGGCGGGTGCTGTTGAGCACCTGTCGCGCCGCGCTGGTGCTGAAGGGCTGCTCGAGTCCCCGCATCCGGGCGACGGCCACGTCGGGCGCGTCGGGCAACAGCACGATCCCCGGCGCGGCCCGCCAGAGCAGCCCCGCCCGTTCGGCCGCGGCCAGCGCACGCTCGTCGAGCCCGAGGTCCCGCAGCCGGTCTGCGGTCGGCGCACGGAAAGGTGCGGAGATCAGCTCGCGGCGTACGGACTCCACCGCGGCCGCGACCGCAGGCGGCAGGCTGTCCGCCTCCGGCGCCCGCACCCGGCCGTCGGCGACGCGCAGCGGAGGCCGAACCAGGTGCGCGACCAGGTCGGGGGAGGGCAGGCCGAGCCGCGCGGCCAGCACCGAGACGGGGACCGCCGGGTCGAGAGGGTGCTGACAGGCGTGGCTCTCGACGAGGCTCGGCACTCGGCGTGCCAGGGCCTCGGCCGCTGTGGGCCCGATCAGCCACGGGCCGGCAACAAGGTGGTCGCCATCGGTGAGGGGTACGCCGAGCTGACGCATCCGGTCGCGGTGGGCGATCCCGCGGCGGGTGAGCTCGTCGGCCAACCGGGCACCACCGTCCGCTTCGGCGAGCGCGTTCGCCCGCCGCGCCGCAGCCCCCCTCCTTCGCAGCCGGGGCGGGTCCGGGTCGAGGACGTCGACGCGCCACACGACGCGCCGGCCGGGATCGCGAAGCAGACAGCGGTCCCCGATCCGCAACGGCAGCGGGCGCTCCAGGCTGAGCCGAGCCAGGCCGGGTCCGAGGGGGCGGTGCCGCACTGTCAGGTCGGCAGCCCCGATGTGGAGTCGAGGGTTCAGTGGAGGATCGCCCGCCCCGGTCACGCGCACGTCGACGGCCGAGGTGTGGTGCCAGGCCTGCGGCGTGGTCAGTGCGCTGCCACGGGTGATGGCATCGACGTCGCCGGTGAGGTTGAGCGCCACCCTGGCCACCCCGCGGACTGCGGACTCGTCGCGCTCGAGCGCCTGCAGGCCGCGCACCCGCACCAACCCGTCGTCGGTGGCAAGCACGTCGCCGACGCGCACCGTCCCTGCGGGCAGGGTGCCGGTGACGACGGTGCCGACCCCGCGGACGGAGAAGCGACGGTCGACCCAGAGCCGGACGTCCGCCGCCGGGTTTGGAGTGGGAAGACCCTCCACCATGGTCACCAGGGCCGCGCGGAGGTCGTCGAGCCCTGCGCCCGTACGGCCACTGACGGGCACCACCCGGGCGCCGGCAAGTGAGGTCCCGGCGATCTCGGCGCGCACCCGGACGGTCGCCGGCCCGGGGTCGGCGAGGTCGCTGCGGGTCACTGCCACCACGCCGTGGGAGACACCGAGCGCGTCCAGCGCCGCCAGGTGCTCCGAGGTCTGCGGCATCCAGGGGTCGTCTGCTGCGACCACCAGCAGGGCCGCCGGCACCGGGCCCACCCCTGCCAGCATCGTCGTGACGAATCGCTCGTGTCCCGGGACGTCCACGAAGGCCAGGTCCACGGCCAGGTCCACGCAGGGACCGTCCGTCGCCCCGGGCAGGGACGTCCAGCAGTAGCCGAGCTCGATGGTGAGTCCCCGCCGACGTTCCTCGGCGAGCCGGTCGGGGTCAGTGCCCGTGAGCGCCCGGACCAGGGTCGACTTGCCGTGGTCGACGTGACCGGCCGTCGCGACGACGTGCATCAGGTCGGACCGGAGCCGTTGGCGCGACCTGCAATGGTGGCCGCGGTCAGGGCAGCGACCAGGTCGGCGTCCTCCTCCGGAGCCACTGCGAACAGGTCGAGCAGCAACCGGCCCTCCATGATCCGACCCACCACCGGCGGATCGCCGGCGCGCAACGCGGTTGCGAGGCGTGCGGGCAGCGCCACTGCACAGCTGGGCAGCGTGACGCCCGGGGCGCCGCCGCCACCGACGGCTCCGTCCGAGTCGACCACCTCCGCTCGCAGCTCGGGCGGGAGCGCATCGGTGAGGTCATGGGCGCGGACACGCAGCGCTTCGACGCGGCGTCCCAGGGCGACGGCCACGGGTGACTCGGGCCCGATGAGGGTCGCCTCGAGCGCGGCCAGGGTGAGCTTGTCGACGCGCAGCGCACGAGCGAATGGATCGCGGCGAAGGCGCTCGACCAGCTCGGCGTTGCCCAGCAGCAGGCCGCACTGCGGTCCGCCGAGCAGCTTGTCGCCCGAGGCCGTCACCAGCGAAGCGCCGTCCCTCAGCGCAGTCGCTGCATCGGGCTCGGCGGGCAGCCGCGGGTGTGGTGCCAGCAGACCGGACCCGATGTCGACGACCACAGGCACGCCTAGGCGGGCCAGCTCGGAGACAGGCACGGAGGAGGTGAACCCGGTGACGGTGAAGTTGGACGGATGCACCTTGAGGACGAAGGCTGTGTCCTCGTCGAGGGCGCTGGCGTAGTCCTCCAGCCGGACGCGGTTGGTGGTCCCGACCTCACGCAGCCGTGCGCCGACCGACTCCAGCAGCTCGGGGATCCGGAAGCCGTCGCCGATCTCCACCAGCTCGCCGCGGGCGATGACGACGGTGCCGCCTGCACCGGTCGGCCGACGCGTGAGCACCATGGTCACCAAGGACAGCGCCGCCGCCCCGTTGTTCACGACGTGCACGCCCCCTGCTTTCGGCACCCGTGCCTGCAACGCGGTCAGGGCGCCCTCGCCCCGTCGTCCCCGCCGCCCGGTGACAAGGTCCAGCTCGACGTCGGAGGCACCTGC
Organism: Nocardioides sp.; assembly: GCF_025964975.1. Lineage (GTDB taxonomy): Bacteria > Actinomycetota > Actinomycetes > Propionibacteriales > Nocardioidaceae > Nocardioides. The sequence goes on along the minus strand of NZ_JAOPXV010000116.1, from coordinate 30,917 downwards.
CGCCATACGCACAGCATCTGTCGCCGCCGCGGACAACGGGGCCCTGCCCAGGTTGGTGTGCACCAGCACGCCGGTGGCGTTGATGACCCGCCGCAGGGTGGTGGCCGTTGCCGGTAGCGCTGCCACGGCCGCATCGGCCACCGAGCCGGGAGGGACCAGCCCGGCCCGGCACCGGTCGAGCGCGTCGGCCACGACCGCCTTGACGAGTGCGGACCCGAGTCTGTCGGAGGCCTGCCGCAACCTCGGGTCCGCCAGCACGGTGTCAGTGCGCGGAGTGCTCCGCCTCGGATCCGGCACCCCATCCTCCTGCGAGACGTCTGGCGGAGGCGGACGGGAATCGAACCCGCCTGGCCCAGGTGCTGGGCCACGACGGTTTTGAGGACCGCGTCCGTCACCAGACGAGAACCGCCTCCGCGCTGGACTCTAGTCATAGATTGGCGGCATGAACTCCCCCCTAAGGCTGACCCAGTACGCCGCTGGCGGCGGGTGCGCCTGCAAGGTGCCGCCCGGTGAGCTCGAACGGGTGTTGGGCTCGCTCGGCCGTGGCCGAGCCGGCGGTGACCTGCTGGTGGGTCTCGACCACGGCGACGACGCAGCCGTCGTGCGAATCCACCCAGCCGAGGACGGCACGGGACGCGCGGTGATCGCGACAGCCGACTTCTTCACGCCCGTCGTCGACGACGCCTACACCTTCGGCCGGATCGCTGCAGCCAACGCGATGTCGGACGTCTATGCCATGGGTGGCACGCCGGTCGTCGCCGTCAACCTGCTCGGATGGCCCCGCGACCGGATCCCCTTCGACGTGGCGGCTGAGGTGCTTCGTGGCGGGGACGATGCCTGCGCCGAGGCGGGGGCGTTCCTCGCGGGCGGCCACAGCATCGACGACCCGGAGCCCAAGTACGGCCTCGCGGTCACCGGGCTCGCCGATCCCGAGCGGCTCCTCCGCAACGACGCGGCCGCGCCCGGCACCCCGCTCACCCTGACCAAGCCCCTCGGGCTCGGCGTCCTGAACAACCGGCACAAGGCCACGGGGGAGTGGTTCGAGGAAGCCGTTGCCGTGATGACGACCCTCAACGACCGCGCCAGTCGCGCGGCCCTGGAGGCGGGGGTGCGCGCGGCCACGGACGTCACCGGGTTCGGGCTCCTCGGACATCTGATGAAGATGATGCGCGCCAGTGGGACGAGCGCGGTCATCGACGCCTCTGCCGTTCACTACATCGAGGGCGCACGGTCATCCTTCGCCGACGGGTTCGTGCCGGGCGGCAGTCGGCGCAACCTGGACTGGGTCCGCCCACACGTCGAAGCCGGAGTCAGTGACGACGAGCTGTTGCTGCTGGCCGATGCCCAGACGTCTGGCGGACTCCTGGTCGTCGGCGAGCTTCCGGGCCACCCCGTCATCGGTGAGGTGGTCGCGCAGGGGGAGCACACCGTCCTGGTCCGCTGACGCGCCTTCACCCCATGGGGGGTGGATGAGGCGGCTCGGACGTCCCTAGGGTCGTGAGCGTCGTCTGCAGCGCACCCCCAGGAGTCCGGCATGACAGGATCGCGATCTTTCCTCCCGTGGCCGCTCCTGCGCCAGTTCACCGCCGGTGACGTCCTCGGCCGAGGTGCAGCGGTCCGCTCGCGGCGTACGGACGACATCGTGCCTCGCACGACGGGTGCCGACCGGGTCGCGCACAGCGTGTGCCCCTACTGCGCCGTGGGATGTGCGCAAAAGGTGTTCGTCAAGGACGAGAAGGTCGTCCAGATCGAGGGCAACCCCGAGAGCCCGGTCAACCGCGGCCGGTTGTGCCCCAAGGGCTCGGCGAGCAAGAACCTCGTGACGAGCGACCTGCGCCAGACGAAGGTCCGCTACCGGGCGCCGTACGCCACCGAGTGGCAGGACCTCGAGCTCCACACCGCGATGGAGATGGTCGCCGACCGGGTGCTGAAGTCGCGCAAGGACAGCTGGCAGGACATCGACGAGCACGGCCGCAAGGTGCGGCGGACGATGGGGATCGCGAGCCTGGGCGGCGCCACGCTGGACAACGAGGAGAACTACCTCATCAAGAAGCTCTTCACCGCGATGGGCGCCATCCAGATCGAGAACCAGGCGCGTATTTGACACTCCGCCACCGTCCCCGGTCTGGGGACCAGCTTCGGACGCGGCGGCGCCACCGGGTTCCAGCAGGACCTGGCCAACGCTGACTGCATCGTCATCCAGGGCTCCAACATGGCTGAGGCCCACCCGGTGGGCTTCCAGTGGGTGATGGAGGCGAAGAAGCGGGGCGCACGGATCATCCACGTCGACCCGCGGTTCACGCGAACGAGCGCGCTCGCGCACCAGCACGTGCCCATCCGCGTCGGCAGCGACATCGCGTTCCTCGGCGGGATCATCAACCACGTCCTGCAGAACGAGCTCGACTTCCGCGAGTACGTCGTCAACTACACCAACGCGGCCAACATCGTCAGCGACAAGTTCGAGGACGTCGACGGGCTCGACGGCCTGTTCTCCGGGTTCGACCCCGAGACGAGGACGTACGACCCCACGAGCTGGCAGTTCGCCCAGGAGGACCAGGACGGCGAGCTCGGTCAGGCCCAGGCTGACGACGCCGGCGACACCGCGGAGCAGCGCGACACCGCCGCCGGCATGCAGAACGAGGCGCACGGCATGCAGGTCGGCAGCCACCCGCCCCGCGACGAGACGCTGCAGCATCCGATGTGCGTCTTCCAGGTGCTCAAGCGGCATTACGCCCGCTACACCCCCGAGGTCGTCGAGCAGATCTGCGGCGTCTCGCAGGAGGACTTCCTCGAGGTCTGCCGCGCGTGGACGGAGAACTCCGGCCGCGAGCGCACCACCGCGCTCGTCTACAGCGTCGGCTGGACCCAGCACAGCGTCGGCGTGCAGTACATCCGCGCCGGGGCGATCCTCCAGCTGCTGCTCGGCAACATGGGGCGCCCCGGCGGCGGAATCATGGCGTTGCGCGGCCACGCCAGCATCCAGGGCTCCACCGACATCCCGACGCTCTTCAACCTCCTTCCCGGCTACCTCCCGATGCCCAACGCGGCCAGCCACCAGACCCTGAGCGACTGGATCGACGGCGTCCGGAACCCCGGCAGCAAAGGCTTCTGGGCCAACGCAGGGGCGTACGGCATCAACCTGCTGAAGGCCTACTGGGGCGATGCGGCGACGGCCGAGAACGACTACTGCTTCGACTACCTGCCGAAGATCACCGGCGATCACGGCACCTACCGGACCGTGCTCGACATGATCGACGGCAAGGTGCAGGGCTACTTCCTCGTCGGCCAGAACCCCGCCGTCGGCTCCGCCCACGGCCGCGCCCAGCGCCTCGGCATGGCGAACCTCGACTGGCTCGTGGTGCGCGACCTCTTCGAGATCGAGAGCGCGACGTTCTGGAAGGACTCCCCAGAGGTGCAGACCGGCGAGATCGTGCCTGAGGAGTGCCGGACCGAGGTCTTCCTCTTCCCGGCCGCCTCGCACGTCGAGAAGGAAGGTACCTTCACCCAGACGCAACGCATGCTGCAGTGGCGCGAGAAGGCCGTCGAGCCGCCGGGCGACGCCCGCTCCGAGCTGTGGTTCTTCTACCACCTCGGCCGGATGATGCGTGAGAGTCTGGCCGGCTCGAGCGACGAGCGCGACCGGCCGTTGCTCGACCTGGCGTGGGACTACCCGCTCCACGGTGAGGCGGCGTCGTCGGGATGGGGCGAGCCCAGCGCGGAGGCCGTCCTCAAGGAGATCAACGGCTACGAGGTCGCCACCGGCCGCCTGCTGTCGGGCTTCGGGGAGATGAAGGACGACGGCTCCACACTCGGCGGGTGCTGGATCTACTCCGGCGTCTACGCCGATGGCGTGAACCAGGCGGCGCGAAGGAAGTCGCGCCACGAGCAGTCCGAGGTCGCCCCGGAATGGGGCTGGGCCTGGCCTATGAACCGCCGGCTGCTCTACAACCGCGCCTCCGCCGACCCACAGGGCCGGCCGTGGAGCGAGCGCAAGGCCTATGTCTGGTGGGACGAGGACGCACAGGAGTGGACAGGGCACGACGTCCCCGACTTCGAGAAGAAGAAGCCGCCGTCCTACCGCGCACCCGAGGGGTCGGACGGCGTCGCGGCCATCGAGGGCATCGACCCGTTCATCATGCAGGGCGACGGCAAGGGCGCGCTGTACGCACCGCAGGGACTGATCGACGGTCCGATGCCGACCCACTACGAGCCCGTGGAGTCGCCGTTCCGCAACCTCCTCCACGGCCAGCAGGGCAACCCGACGCGCAAGGAGTACCGCCGCTCCGACAACCCCCTGAACCCGGACCCGCGCGAGCCCGGGGCAGCGGAGGTCTTCCCCTTCGTGTTCACCACCAGCCGCCTGACCGAGCACCACACCGCCGGCGCGATGAGCCGCTACGTCGAGCACCTCGCGGAGCTGCAGCCGGAGATGTTCGTCGAGGTCTCGCCAGCGCTGGCCGCCGAACGCGGTCTCGAGCACATGGGCTGGTGCCATGTCATCACCGCAAGGTCGGCGGTGGAGGGCAAGGTGCTCGTCACTGAGCGGTTGCGTCCGCTGCGCGTCGAGGGGCGGACGGTCCATCAGGTCTGGATGCCCTACCACTGGGGTCAGGGCGGCCTGGTCAGCGGTGACTCGACCAACGACCTCTTCGGCATCTCGCTCGACCCCAACGTGCTGATCCAGGAGAGCAAGGTCGGGACCTGCGACGTCCGGCCTGGTCGCCGCCCGACCGGACCTGCTCTTCGGGAGTACGTCGAGGGGTACGCCCGGCGCGCTGGGGTACTCGACCACGAAGAGGGTCCCGTGGTGACCGCCTCGGCCGATGCCCAGCAACGCTCCGCGGCCGCGCAGGACGGCGCAGACCAGCACTCACCGCAGCAACGGGAGGACCAGTGACCAGCGCCAACAGTCTGTTCGGACCGCTCGACCCCGCACCGGACGCGGGCTACGTCGACGCCCCGAAACGCAAGGGCTTCTTCACCGACACCAGTGTCTGCATCGGCTGCAAGGCCTGCGAGGTGGCGTGCAAGGAGTGGAACGACGTCCCGGAGAACCTCTACGAGATGCTCGGCACGAGCTACGACAACAGCCACTCGCTCAACGCCAACCAGTGGCGGCACGTCGCGTTCATCGAGCAACCCGCGGGCCGTTCGTCGGTGGGGCTGCCGCCGACGATCAGTGACGCCCCGGGTCGCGACAGCGTCGACCTCGGCATGCCGACCCTGGGCGCCGCGCCGACGGAGGTGCCAGAGGACGAGAAGCCGGACTTCCGGTGGCTGATGTCCTCCGACGTCTGCAAGCACTGCACCCACGCTGCCTGCCTCGACGTGTGCCCCACGGGCTCGCTGTTCCGTTCCGAGTTCGGCACGGTCGTCGTGCAGGACGACATCTGCAACGGCTGCGGCTACTGCGTCGCCGCGTGCCCGTACGGCGTCATCGATCGCCGACGAGGCCCCGAGGGCGATCCCAAGGTCGGCATCGCGCAGAAGTGCACGCTCTGCTACGACCGGCTGAAGGACGACCAGCGCCCTGCGTGCGCCCAGGCCTGCCCGACGGAGTCGATTCTGTACGGCGACGTCGAGGAGCTCCGCGAACGCGCCAGCGCCCGGGTGGCGACCCTCCATGAGCAAGGAGTGATGGACGCCCGTCTCTACGGCAACGACCCCGACGACGGCGTCGGCGGCACGGGGGCGATGTTCCTGCTGCTCGACGAGCCGGAGGTCTACGGCCTGCCGCCCGACCCAGTGGTGACGACCAAGGACCTGCCCCAGATGTTCCGTCGTGCGGGGATGGCCGGGACGGCGATGCTGGCGGGCGCAGCGCTCGCATTCCTGAGGAGGACCCCATGACCCGGGTCCAGCACGGCGGCAGCCCAGGGCGCGAGCGCGACGCCGGGCCGGGGAGCAGGCGTGGCGGCAAGGGCGGCGCCGAGCAGGTCATGGTCCCGGACGCCGAGTTCACCTCCTACTACGGACGACCGATCGTCAAGGCAGCTCCTTGGGAGCACGACATCGCCTACTACCTCTTCACCGGCGGTGTCGCCGCGGGCAGCTCAATGCTGGCGGCCGGGGCGGATCTCACCGGGCGCCCCGCGCTGCGGCGGGTGGCGAGGCTCGGTTCCCTGGGCAGCCTGCTGGCGAGCACGGCCTTCCTGGTGCACGACCTCGGCAAGCCCAGCCGCTTCCTCAACATGCTGCGCGTCGCCAAGGTGACCTCCCCGATGTCGGTCGGCACCTGGATCCTGTCGCTCCATGCACCGTTCGCGATGTTGGCGTCGATGGCGGAGCTCGTCGGCATGCTGCCGACCCGCCTGCAAACGCGGCCCGTCCGGCTGCTGCTCGCCCTGGGCCGGCCCGCTGGTCTGGTGGGTGCCTTGACCGCGCCGCCGGTGGCGGCCTACACCGCCGTACTGCTGGCTGACACTGCGACGCCGGCCTGGCACTCCGCGTATGAGGAGCTGCCCTTCGTCTTCTGCGGCTCAGCTGCGGCAGCGTCCGGCGGCCTCGGGCTCATCGGTGCGCCGCTCCACGAGTCCGGGCCGGCGCGTGCCTTCGCCGTCGGTGGCGCCCTGGTCGAGCTTGCGGTCGAGCGTCGCATGGAGCGGTCGATGGGTTTGTCGGCCGAGACGCTTCACCACGGGGAGGCCGGCCGGTGGATGCGGATGAGCCTCGGCATGACGGCAGCGGGTGCCGTGGGGGCGTTGGCCGGTCGGCGCAGCCGAGTGCTGTCGATGCTCTCCGGGGCGGCCCTGATGGCCGGCTCCTTCAGCACCCGCATGGGCGTCTTCGAGGCGGGCATCGCCTCGGCGAACGACCCGAAGTACACCGTCGTACCGCAGCGAGAACGACTCGACCGCGGGGAACCGGTGCGCTTCCAGCAGTGACCCAGCCCGGACAGCCCGGGGAGCAGCAAAGGAGACCGTGATGGCCCACACCAGCCGTGTGAACACGGGGACGGCGGACCCCGGCACCAGGGTCGGCAACCGCTGGCTGCTCGTCGCAGCCGCGTTGCTGCTGCAGCTGGCGATCGGGGGTGTCTACGCGTGGTCGGTCTTTGGCAGGGCGCTCGAGGAGGCGGCGCCGTGGAAGCTCAGCAAGGTGAGTGCAGCCCTGCCCTTCGAGGTGACGATCGGGATGATCTTCATCGGCAGCTACATCGGCGGACGGCTGCAGGACAAGCGCGGCCCGCGTCTCGTCGCGCTGGCGGGCGGGGTCATCTACGCGGGAGGCATCCTGCTCGCGTCCCTGGCAAACGGCGCCGACGACCTGTGGCTGTTGATCCTCGGGTACGGCGTGATCAGCGGCTTCGGCCTCGGCTTCGCCTACATCGTGCCGATCGCGATGCTGCAGAAGTGGTTCCCGGACAAGAAGGGGCTGATCACCGGCCTCGCGGTCGGCGGCTTCGGTTTCGGCGCGGTGATCACCGCTCCGGTCGCCCAGCGGCTCATCAACGGCGACCCCGACGACCCGACCGGCGCGTTCCTGCCGTTGGGACTGGCGTACCTCGTGGCGGCCCTGATCGGCGCATCGTTCTTCCGCAACCCTCCGGCGGGCTACACCGTTCCTGGGTACGCGCCCAAGGCGGGGACCGTGACGGACGGGTCTGCCGACTACACCCAGGGCGAGGCGCTCCGCACCCCGCAGTGGTACTTCCTGACCGCGATCCTCACCCTCAGCGTCAGTGCGGGCATCTCCCTGATCTCCCAGGCCAAGGGCAGCGCGGTCGACATCGCCGGCTACAGCGTGACGGGGGCCGCGGGACTGGTCGGGGCGCTGGCCATCTTCAACGGCGCAGGCCGGATCGTCTGGGCCGCCGTGTCCGATCGCATCGGGAGGATGGCCACCTTCGCCGCGATCCTCCTCCTGCAAGGCGTCTGCCTGATCGCGCTCCCGCACGCCTCGAGCACAGCCGTGTTCGCGGTGCTCGCGGCGATCGTCTACCTCTGCTACGGCGGTACCTTCGGCACCATGCCGGCGACCGCGGGCGACTTCTTCGGACTCAAGAACGCCGGCGCGATCTACGGCCTGATGCTCATCGGCTGGAGCCTGGGCGGCGTCCTCGGGCCCCTGCTCGCCGCTTCGCTCATCGGCGAGGAGAAGGCCTACACCGTCGCCTACACCACGATGGGCGTCATCGCGCTCGTCGCCGTGGCGCTGACCTTCATCACCAAACCGCCGCAGGGTCGTGGTACGGCGACAAGGCCCCCGTCCGCCTGAGGTCGGCGATCTGCTGGGGAGCGTCCTCGGGGATCCAGTGGCCGACTCCGGGCAGTGTGGCGAACTGGTAGGGCCCGGTGACGTAGCGCTGGGTGGCGCGGGCGCCGTACTCCCCGAGCGCCGCATCGGCATCGGACCAGACGTGCAGGTGGGCACGGACGTCAGCGGTGTCGACAGCGCTCACTGTGCCGACTGCGCGGCATACCAGTTCAGTGCTCGGCGCAGCTGGGTTTCGGTGCCGAGCCGGCTCAGGACGTGGTCCACGGCGGCGCCGGTCGACTCTGCGAAGAGCGAGCGCAGTCCGGCCGCGTCGTCGGCCAGCAGCACCCTCTCGTATCCCGCGGCGGCGAACTCAGTCATGTAGGCGGAACGAGGTGTTGGTCCGGGTCGGAGGCGAGCGCCTCCATGAAGGCACCGGGGTGCGGCACCGAGATCGCCGTGAGGGTCGTGACCCGCTCGGGGTGGTGGCCGGCCACCTGCCAGGCCACGGCCGCTCCCCAGTCGTGGCCGACCAGGTCGACGGACTCGATGCGGAGCGCGTCGAGGACGCCGGTCACGTCACTGACGAGATGCTCTCCGGCATAGTCTTCCATCGCTTCCGGACAGGCTCCGGGCGAGTACCCGCGCTGGTCGAGTGTCAGCACCCGATGCCCGGCGGCGACCAGCGGCGGGATCAGGTGCCGCCAGCACCAGGACGTCTGTGGAAAGCCGTGCAGCAGCAGGACCGGGCGGCCGCGCGGCCGCCCGGTGTCGGTGACGCGGAAGGTGAAGGACCCGACGGTGACGTCGCGGAGAGCAGCCACCGGGCCGGGAGCCGAGGGATCACGGGTCACGGCGGCCATCATGCCTCGGCGTCGCGGTGATGGTCGGTCTGGACGCCGCGTCCTCCGAATGTGCCGAGATGGCCTCTACCGGGCCGCGGAGGTGTAGGTTCCGACGTGGGCAAGCACCCTGACCCTGCCTTGCCCTCGGTGCGACACCTTGCGCGCCGCCGCCAAAACGACTGTTTCGCGGCAACCGAGCAGAACCGACTCGCTCGCCGGGTCGCCCGACGCGGATGACTCCGCACGTGAAGAGACTCCCATGAACCAGTCCATCGCCGCCCCCCGGCCGCGCACCACCCGACACTTCTCGAACGGCCTCGGGCTGGCCGCCGTCGGTCTGCTCGTTGCGGGCGTCGCCTCGCTCGGCATGGCGCCTGCCCACGCCGCCGAGGCTCGGGTGGGCCTCGGCACCGCCGAGTCGTTCTCCGTCCTGGCCGGCAGTGCGATCACCAACACCGGCCCGTCGGTGCTCAGCGCGGATCTCGGTCTCGCGCCCGGGTCCGCCGTCACCGGCTTCCCGCCCGGCACCGTCCAGGGCACCACGCACGTTGCCGACGCCGTCGCCAACCAGGCGCAGGTCGACCTCACCACCGCCTACAACGATGCTGCTGGCCGCTCGACCTCGGCGACCGTCACCGCCGACCTGGCCGGGCAGCGGTTGACGCCGGGCGTCTACTCGTCGGCGACCTCCCTGGGGCTGAGTGGCGCGTTGACGCTCGACGCCCAGGGTGACCCGAACGCGGTCTTCATCTTCAAGGCAGGCTCGACCCTCACCACCGGGTCGAACAGCTCGGTCGTGCTTACGAACGGCGCGTCAGCCTGCAACGTCTTCTGGCAGGTGGGCAGCTCCGCGACGCTGGGCACCGGCACGCAATTCGTCGGCACGGTCCTGGCACTCACCTCAGCGACGCTCACCACCGGCGCCAACGTCAATGGGCGCATCCTGGCCCGCAACGGGGCGGTCACGCTCGACACCAACGTCATCACGACGCCGACCTGCGCCGCGGCTCCGTCGCCGTCGCCGACGCCGACGCCGACGGCGACGCCCACGAAGACCAGGACCCCGAAGCCCGAGCCGAGCCCCACGGAGACCTCCAGCCCGAGCGGGTCCCCGAACGACGACGGCCCCGTCATCCCGGCCGGCAACCCGCCCACGGGCCTCGGGGGCGTCCAGCAGGGTGACAGCACTCCGATCGTCCTGTTCCTCCTGGGTGGTCTCGCAGCTACCGGTGCCGTCCTGGCATCCACGCTGAGGAACCGCTCCCTCCGCCAGCGCTGATCGCACGTGTCCGACTCCCCAGGCACGTCCACCGGCACCCGGGATGGTCCTGGTCGCCGGTGGGTGCTTGCCAGGTGCCTCGCCGTCGCCGCGACGGTGTTGGCCATCGCCGGGATCCTCATCAACGACGCCGGGACACAAGCTCCTTCACAGGACGCTGGACCGAGGGCCTCGTCATCGCTGAGCACTTCCGCACCGGTCAGGACGAAGGGGCCCGCCGCGAGCGGAACGCCGGTCCCAAGGACCGCGAAGCCGACCACAGCTGCCTCACCGGCGACCCCTGACGGCACGCTGCCGACCGACCCCGTGTCCATCACGATCCCCTCGGTGGCCGTCTCCTCGGAGCTGGTCAGGCTTGGGCTCGAGGAGGACCGCACGGTCGAGGTGCCGCAGGACGCCGACCAGGCGGGGTGGTACGAGCTCGGGACCAGTCCTGGTCAGCTCGGGTCGGCCGTGATCCTGGGGCACGTCGACTCGACGGAGGGGCCAGCGGTCTTCTATCGCCTGCGTGAGCTCGTGCCGGGTTCGCGGGTGCTCGTCACCCTCGGTGACGGAACGGTCGAGACCTTCGAGGTATCGCGCCTCGAGACGATCCCGAACGACGAGTTCCCCGCCGAGCAGGTCTATGCCGGCACCCCGGACCGTCCGACGCTCAACATCGTCACCTGCGGCGGGGACTACGACTCGAGCCGTGGCGGCTACCAGTCGAACGTCATCGTCTACACCGAGCACGTGAGCACAGATCCGCCCGCCTGACCCGTCGCCAGGGACCATGCGGGTCAGGGAGACGGCGGTGTCCATGCCTGTTCGCCGAGGGCGCGCTCGCCCGATCGCTGGAGCAGCCAGCCGACGCCGACCAGAGCGAGGCCCAAGAGCAGGAAGCCGATGTCCCAGGACAACGGCCCGCCGAGGTCATCGCGGACGTGGTGCACGCCGAGGACGAGGTGGTCCACGACCCCTTCGACGACGTTGAACAGGCCCCAGCCAGCGAGCGCGCCACCCAGGTGGAACTTCGCGTTGGGAGCGAGCCGGCCCTGCCGCCACTGGGCCAAGGTCACGATCGACGCACCGACGACACAGAGCCAGGAGGCGATGTGGAAGAACCCGTCGGCCATCGTGTTCACCTCGAGACCGGCCACCGTCGTGACCGGGTAGGCCTCGACGTCACTGACCATGTGGTGCCACTGCAGGATCTGATGCAGCACGATCCCGTCGATGAACCCGCCCAGTCCGATCCCGTGCAGCACGCCGGCGCCCTTGGACGGACGCCTGTCGATCGACGTGGACGTCTCGGGGGATCCTGTCGCCATACGGACAATTTATCCCGGTCGCGGTGGGCGTCCGCGCAGCCAGGCCGGACGGACTCGGCCATACCTACACCCAGACGGTGGCGCGGTGGGCCGTTGGCCTTGTCTGGGTCCTGGTCGCAGTCGCTCTGGCGGTGGCCAGTGCGTCGGCAGGGCTGCCCTGGTGGCAGGGGGCACTGGCGGCCGCAGCCGCGCTGGCCACGATCGCGGGCCTCCTCGTGCGGGTGGCGCGTCGCTTCGGTGGGGTCACCGGAGACGTCTTCGGAGCGGGCATCGAGCTCGCGTTCGCCGTGATCCTGGTGGTGCTGTCGATCGGTCGGTGACCCGGGCTCGCGATGACGTGCAGCTAGAGCCGGAGGACCTGTCCGGCGACGACCAGGTGCACCTCGTCGCAGGCGGTGGCGACGCGCCGGTTGACCAGACCGAGGAGGTCGCGGAACAGGCGACCGGACCGATGGGCCGGGACGACGCCCCACCCGACCTCGTTGGTCACGAGGATGGCGTCGTCACGCTCGTCCAACGCGCCGACCACGCCGTCCAGCAGGCGGTCGACGAGCCCGGTGACGTCGTCGGAGGTCGCCTCCCACATGACGTGCGAGTCGATCATCGACGTCAGCCAGGTCCCGAGGCAGTCGACCAGCACGGGGCCGCCGAGGCGCAGGGCCGAGGCGAGGTCGCGCGTCTCCACCGTCGTCCACGTGCCGGGGCGACGCCGTCGGTGCGCCGCGAGCCGGGCGACCCAGTCCGGGTCCGGCTCCTCGGCGGCGGTGGGTCCGGGTGCGACGTACGACACGGAGGGCGCGGCGGCCAGCAGGCTCTCGGCGTGCCACGACTTGCCGGACCGCACTCCGCCGGTGACAAGGATCTTCATGGGGTTCCCTTCCTCCACGCGGCGACGACACCGCTCATCGTCCCAGCCGCCAGCTGTGCTGGACGTGGCAGTCGTGGTTGGCCCACCACTGCAGGTCGACCCGTTCCGCCCGGGCGCGCACCGGCAACCGGTCACCGAGCTCCGAGCGGATGCCCGCGGCGCTCGCGCCGGTCAGACGGTGCTCGAAGGTGAGGTGCGGGACGACGTCGGCGTAGCGGCCGGCGTACGGCGGCGTCTGGGGGAAGCTCGCGGCCAGGCGGGTGATGAGGCGGTGGAACGGCCCGGCGGGCTCGGGCAGCAGGTGCAGCGTCCCGTCCCCGAATTCCCCGACCTCGTCGAGCTCGAAGCTGAAGGGCGCCTCCGACGCAAGCACGTCCGCCACGGTGAGCAGGTCGTCGTGGGTGGGGAAGTCGAGCCACGGGCCGAGGAGAGTGATGTGGGCGTGCGCGAAGGTCGGGTCGGCCGACACGAACGAGGAGTCGTAGCGAGCCGTCCGGTCACGGATGACGTCGTCGAGCTCCATCACGGGCACCGCGATGACCGAGTGTCCACCGCCGGCCCTCACTGCAGGCCCCGCGGCTGGTCGGCAGGTCGCACAGCAGGTGGTCCTCCGGGTTCGCACGCCATGGGCACGGCGAGCGTAGTGGACAATGCGTGCCGTGCCTGCGCCCGTCTACCTCGTCCGGCACGGGCAGTCGGAGTGGAACGTCCGGGGACTGACGCAGGGGCAGACGAAGCATCCCGCCCTGACCGAGCTGGGTCGCGAGCAGGCGTCCCGGGCGGCCGGGGTGATCGCCGCCGACCTCGGTCGTGCAGGTCTGGTCGCGGCGCGGCTGCTGACGAGTGACCTGGTCCGCGCCACGGAGACTGCCAGGATCGTGGGGACAAGGATCGGCCTCCGCCCCGAGCCGGACCCTCGCCTCCGCGAGCAGCACCTGGGGTCGCTCGAGGGGAGGAGTCACGAGGACTCGTGGGCTCAGGCCGAGCTGCACGACTGGTCCGATCCGGAGCTGCCGGTCGCCGGAGGGGAATCGGTGGGGCAAGTACGCCGACGCGTGGCAGCCGTCCTAGACGAGGTCGACCCCGGCGCGCCGACGGTGTTCGTCAGCCACGGCGACGCGATCCGCTCCGCGATCGCGCACCTGCTGGGTCAGTCGGCGACCGACGCCCCGTGGGTGCCGGTGCCCAACGGCTCGGTGGCCAGGTTCGACGGCAACCTCTCCTGGCTGGAGACCGTGGCAGACGAAGCGTGAGCCGTCATCCGCCCCAGCCGAGCGAGTAGACCTCGAACGGCGCGGCGAAGGCCGAGCCGAGGGACTGCCCCGTCTGACGTGCCATCCCCTCGAGGAACTCCCGCGGGTCCCAGTTCTCCCACCCGAGGCCGTCGATATAGGCACGGTGGGCCTCGAGTGACTCCACTCCACGGTCGAACGTCTCGGTCGTGTCGACGGCATGCCGCGACTCCGGCGACCCGGCCGCCCAGACGGCTCGCACCCCGCCCCAGGGCTCCAGGCTGCTGGAAAGCTGTTCGGGGAAGATCCATCTGTTGCCGGCGTCCCTGGCGGCATCGAGGACGGCCCGCCCGACGGCGATGTGATCGGCCTGGTTGAGGCCTGAGCCGCCCCACGTGTCGCGGAAGTTGCCGGTGATGACGACCTCGGGCCGATGACGTCGGATCACCTCGGCCAGGAGTCGGCGCAGCGCGACGCCGTACTCCACGATCCCGTCCGGCTGACCGAGGAACTCCACCGTGCTCACGCCGACCACCCGTGCGGACTCGACCTGTTCGGCCTCCCGGACCGTGCGGCACTCGTCCGGGTGCATGCCGTCGATGCCGGCCTCCCCGCTCGTGACCATGCAATAGACGACGCCCTTGCCCTGGCCGGTCCAGCGCGCCACGGCAGCAGCCGCGCCGAACTCGAGGTCGTCGGGGTGCGCCACGACGCACAGGGCTCGATCCCAGTCCTCGGGCAGCGGTTCGAAGGTCGGTCGCTCGTCGCTCATGCACCGAGCATCGCCTAATCCGATGGCGTCGACCAGTGCCACCTGATCGGATGGCCGCATGCACATCCGTGAGATCGACCTCCACGACGAGGCCGCGCTGAAGGCGTGGCACGACGTGGAGGCGGCCGCGATGTCCTACGACCGGCCCCACGGTGTCGGGCGCAGCTTCGACGCCCTCGTCAACCAGGTCACCGTCGCGAGTGACTACTACCAGCCGGTGCTGCTCGGAGCCGTCGAAGGAGAGCGGATCGTCGGCATCGCCGAGCTCGGCTACTCACTGATGGACAACACCCACCTCGCCGACCTCGAGGTCACCGTCCTTCCCGACTCGCGGCGGCGCGGGATCGGTCGCTCGTTGTACGCCGACGCGACGGCTCGGCGCCGTGCTGCGGGCCGCACCAGCGCGTGCGGCGAGCTCAACGTGGTCGACGACCTCGGGCCGCTCGCCTTCGCCGAGGCCATGGGCGCGGAGTCGGTCCACGAGGAGGACCACCTGCTCCTCGACCTGCCGATGCACCCGGACCACCTGCGCCGGTTGGAGACCCGTGCGGCGAGTGACTATGAGATCGTCCGCTGGCAGGGTCGCTGCCCCGACGACCTGATCGACGCCTACGCGGCGATGCGCACGCAGATGAACCAGGACGTCCCCACCGGCGAGCTCGACTACGAAGCGGTCGTGATGACACCCGAGCGGATCCGGTCCGGGGAGGAGCGCCTCGCGAAGTCCTACGACGTCCTGGTGGCGGCGGCTCGTCGGTCCGACGGCGTGCTGGGCGGCTACTCGTTGGTCTATCTCCCTCACGGCCGTGACCACGCCCTCCAGGACGACACGCTCGTGATGCCCGAGCACCGTGGTCACCGACTCGGGCTGGCACTCAAGCTTGCGACGTACGAAGTCATCGCGACCGAGCACCCGGAGCGCACGAGGTTCCACACGTGGACCGACCCGGACAACCGCGCGATGCAGGCGACCAACATCGCGTTCGGCTACCGCGCGGTCGAGCGGATGCACGAGGTCCAGGTCAAGGACTGACCCGATCGCTCACCAGCACAGGTCCCACGATCCGCGCTGCTGGCGGCGGGCCGCCCGCTCGGCCCGCTGGTAGGAGCGAGTCCGGAAGAACGGGTCGTTGCGATAGACGTACGTCCGGGCGAAGCCACCGGTGATCTGCGCGCGCCCGACGTCGCGGGCGTTGCGGGAGACGTAGCGCAGCCAACGGCCGTAGCGGTCCCGGTCGGCCTGGGTGGGGTCGGACTGCAGCCGGACGCGCGAGCCGACAGGTGCCAACCGCGCCATGTGGGCCGACGCCGTGTCGCCGCCGCACTCCGCGCCGCCGTACACCTCCGGAGTGTCGATCCCCAGGATCCGGACGGATCGCACGCCCACCCCGGCGATGCGCACCGACAGGGTGTCGCCGTCGGTGACCCGGACGACGTTGCCCCAGTGGCGCCGCACCGGGCCGCTGCTCCCAGAGCCTTCGGGCTCGGTGCCGCTGGTCTCGGGACCGGCCGGGGGAGCCGGCGGCGTCGTCTGCCCCAGCAGCGGAACCGGACCCAGGTCGGTGAGGCACGGGCAGGGGTTGGACTCGCAGGCGAGGCCGTCCCCCTCCGCGTCGAGGCGGTGCGGATCGCCGGGACCGGCGTTGAGGAAGAAGGTCTGGGCGGCGGCCTGCGTGGCGAAGTCGCCGCAGTCCATGTCCGCGGCAGCTGTGGCTGAGGAGGGGGTTGCGACGAGGCCGGCCATCAGCACGGCGAGCAGGACGAGGGGCGACAGCGTTCGGTGCACCTCCCCAGCGTCGTCCCCCCGGTGCGTGATGTCCGTGGAATGGCCGGATTGGGCGGGCTCAAGCCGCCTCGACAGGCGTAAAGTCCGGGGTGCATCGGTAGTCGGCGGTCGGTAGCGGTGCCGAAGGAGGGGGTCAGTCATGACGGAGGCTCGTGGTCCACTCTTGCTTGCGGTCGTCAACGACTTCCCAGTCGTCACCGCCGGCGTGGCGGCGTTGTTGGCGCCGTACGCGCATCGGGTCAAGGTCGAGGAGTTCGTCGGCGAGGTGCCTCCCCGAGGTCACTTCGACGTCCTGCTCCTCGACAACTACGGCCGACCCGACCCCGACGCGCGCCTCGCCCAGCTGGTGGCCCAGACCGATGCCGCCGTCCTGGTGTTCGCGTGGGCCGAGAGCCAGGAGCAGATCGATGCTGCCGTCGCGTTGGGGGCGGCGGGCTTCCTGTCCAAGACGGTCGATGCAGAGACGATCCTCGCCGCCGTTGAGGCCGCTGCCGCCGGCCACCCGGTCCAGTCGGCCCCCGCACGGCACAACAACGCCATGGCGGCCTGGCCCGGGCAGGACCAAGGACTGACGGCTCGCGAGTCCGAGGTGCTCAGCCTGATCGTGAGCGGCATGTCCAACCTCGAGATCGCCGACCGGATCTTCCTCAGCATCAACTCCGTCAAGAGCTACATCCGCACCGCCTACCGCAAGATGGGTGTGGCCAGCCGTTCGCAGGCCGTGCTGTGGGGTCTCGAGCACGGCTTCCAGGTGAAGAAGTCCCCCTCCTGGCTCGAGGAGCGGCGCTAAAGCACGGAGCGGTTCACCCTTTTGTCAGGGTTCTGTCCGTGAGGTCCGGTCACTATATTTTCGTGCGTGGAACCCATTCCTGAAACTTCCGAAGCCGTCGACGAGTTCGGTCCGTTCGAGACCGACCTGCTCGAAAGGCTCCAAGACAAGTCACACCAGGTCCGCGAGCTCGTCCCTGCGTGTGTCGGCATCAGCCTGGCGTCCCGCGAGCACGGCGTGTCCTTCACCGTCGTGGCCACGGACGAGGAGATCGCCGAGCTGGACGGCGCGCAGTACCTCGACAGCGGGCCGTGTGTGGAGAGCGTCAGGGCCGAGCAGGTGCTCGAGTACTCCGGCGACGATTTCATGCAGGAGTCCAGCTGGCAGGTGTTCGCCCTGTCCACCGCCGCTGCAGGCATTGCCAGCACCCTGACCCTGCCCATCCTCAAGGAGGCACAGGTCGTAGGTTCGGTGAACCTCTACGCGGCGAGCCCCGACGCGTTCACCGGCCACCACGAGGCGATCGCGGGCATCTTCGATGCGTGGGCCCCGGGGGCGGTGGCCAACGCAGACCTGGGCTTCGCCAGCCGGAGTACGGCGCAACAGGCTCCCCAGATCCTCCATGCAGAGACCCGGATCCAGGTGGCCCGGGGCGTCCTGGTGGACACGCAGGGCATCAGCGTGGACGCCGCCGAGGAGCAGCTGGCGCAGGCAGCGCGCAGAGCCGGGGTCAGCGAGGCGGCCCTTGCGGAGCGGATCATCTCTGGCGTGGCGTATGCCGAGCGCGAGCAGGAGGAGTAGTCGCTGGCCGCGCCCGCTGGCCTAGGGGTCCTGCGATGGGCCGACACGGAGACATACCGCTAGAGTCTCGTGCGGTCTGGTTGCGGTCGGGCGTTCCCGCGGGCGATGCCTTCGACCTGTCGCACAGATCAAGCGGGGCGGTAGCTCAGTCGGTCAGAGCAGAGGACTCATAATCCTTGGGTCGTGGGTTCGAGCCCCACCCGCCCCACCAGACAGGCGTCTGACCTGCGTAGATGCGGGACCAATGGTCCGGTGATGGTCGGTCTACCGGCTTGGTCCTGACTTATTCCCCACTGTGGGGCGGTTGCTGGAGGTCCAGCACCATGATGGTGGCGGCGCGCGTCGGGGCGGTCGTTCGTCTCAAGTAGCGCGCCGTCACGTTCAGGTCGCCGTGCCCGAGCTGCGCGCCAATCTCCGCCAGCGGCGCGCCGGCCCCATCCATCCAGGATGCGACGGTCCGACGGAACGAGTGAGATCCCGCCCACTGGGTGTCCGATGCGCTCAGCACTAGGTGGAGCGACTTGAGTACGTTCTGGCGGTCGCGCGCCTTCCGAGGATGGTCGCTCCGTTCGGCCCAACCGAGAATCGAGTCGTGCCGAACACCTGGCCTTCCGTCCCGTGCTCGGTGGCGCGATCGCGGAGTCGTTGCGTCAGGTCGTCGCCGAGCGCGAGCACGCGGTCAGCGTGGCGCGTTTTTGTTCCTCGCACGCGAACGCGTCGCGCGTCGAGGTCGACGTCGGACCACGCGCTGTTCCGTAGTGCCTCGGAGATGCGGACGCCCGTGCCGAAGAGGAACGCGACCAGGTCACCGATGTCTGCGGGCGAGGCGTCTGCGTTCCGCTGGATCCGCTTCATCTCCTCGAAGGTGAACGCGCGCTTGGTGTCGTGGCGACCACCGCAGTTGAAGTCGCAGTCCTCGGGGTCACGGCATGTCCGGTCACCTGTGCTACCGGGAGCAGCGGCAGGCAGTTCGACGCGGCGCATCACACTGGCGGGGATCGCTTCCACCCGTTCAGCGAGGTCCAGGATGCCGCTCAGGACCTTCCGTGACTGTTGCGCTGCGACGTTGCCGCGCGTGTTGGCCACGTCGGTGAGCCGCGCTTCGATGACGGCGACGGAGTTCACCTGGGCGACAGGCATCGGGGCGAGCTGGGTCCCTTTTGATCACCCGGTTGACGCCCTCGCAGTCGGAGATCGTCGTGGGCGAGAGCACGCCCCCTCCCCGCTTGCGCTGGCTTCGCTTGCGGGCGAGCCACAGGTCGGCCGCGACGTCGAGTCGCGTCTTCGGGTTCAGCTCGGCGGTGCCCCCCACATGTTCCTTCTCGGCCGCCGCGACCTTGGCTTTGAGCGCTCGGGTCGCGGCGGCATTCGAGATACCCGAGGCGCTCACCTCGCGACGGACGTCGCGCCGGTCCTTGTAGTAGCCCCGGGCCTGCAGCAGGCCAGGCGTCATGGGGTGTGGTCGCACCGTGATTTTCCCCAGTTCGTATGGTGCCGTCGTCGGGCGTGGCATGTGAATCACTCTCCGAAGTGCGGAATGGTTCAACGATACGAAGCAGTTCGCGTCCCTGCTCCTGTGCTGCGTCGGCCTGTGGACAGCCGACAACAAGAGGCGTCTGCGAAGAACTCAATTCAACGCGACGTAGTGCTCGTTCTCGTAGGCGACGACGTCGCTGTAGCGGTAGGCAATGCGCCTGCCGATCCTGAGGTAGCTGATGCCTTCGCCGAACTGGCGGAGGTTGGCGAGGTGGCCGGTGGTGACTCCCCAGCGCTCGGCAAGCTGGGTGGGGGTGAGGAGGTCACGGCGGGTGAGGTCGTCGTGGGTGGCGGTTTCGCTCATGCCGACGCTCCTTCCGACTGGAGGGCCTCGGTGCGCCGTTCGCTGGTGCCGGTGGCGGCCAGGGTGAAGCGTCGGATCTCGGCGACGGTGATGTAGAGCCGGCCGGTGCCGTCGAGCTTGGTTCAGCGGGGGCCGGTGCTGCGGCGTCGCCAGTCACGCACGGTGCGGGGCGGGATGTGGATGAGGGTGCAGAACTGCTCAAAGGTGAGCAGGTCGTGGTCGTGCCATTCCTGGGGTACGTGGATGGGCTGTTCGTGCATGGTGACGTCCTCGGTGTCGTGTCGTCGATGGGCGCGGGCGGGAGGTCGGTAACAGTGGTTCCTCCAGATTGGTGTGGGTGGTGCTGTCACTTCTCCTAAGCCGAAGACGGGGTCCCTAGCGGCCAATGAGGATCGATGAGTTCGTCTGGCGCCGGGATGCCTGATGCGTCCGCCCAGGAGCCGGTACGCGTTTGGCGGTTCCGGACGCTGCAGGTGTAGTCAGCGGCTGATGCCGGGTCGCGGCACGGCCGGGGGTGCGGGGCTCGTAGCGTGCGGGCGACGCCGCCCGGGGGACCGCTCGAGCGGTGCGAGCGGTCCGTAGGTATCAATGGCCTCGAGCGCACTCCGGCGGGCGTGGGTGGGTCCGAGATCGGCGCGATCGCGGGTAAAGGTCTCGATCCACTGGGTCCCGGCCTCGGAGATGGTGTCGGCGACGAGGTGGGCGGTGTTGTGGTGTCGGCTCGGGTCATAGCGACGTAGGTCGCGGCAGCCCCTGTGACCTGCCCGCATATGCAGTGTGCGCCGTCGACGGTCTCGCCTTGCGCGCCGTGGGTGGTGGTGGCGTAGGCGAGCTCTACATGCCGGGCGGCGTACTCGGCGGGCAGCGTCCGGGTTCCCACGGCCGGCGACGGTGAGGTCACCGACGTGGTTGATGCCTGTGATGGTCCATTGGTCGCGGTTGGCCACGTCGAGGTCGCGATCGTTGCGTCGGGTCGCGACCCGGTCACCGACGGCGAGCTGGTCACCGGAGTCGACCGTGATCGCCGGTCGTTCCTGGCTGTCGTCTGCGGTCAGGCGTCGTTGGTCGCGGATGATGGCGTTGAGGGCGTGGACCTGTTCGCGGGTGTCGGCGATGACGAGGTTGCCGGGGGAGGCGGCGGCCAGGTCGGCGACGGCTGTCTGGCGTTCGACGTCGCTGGGGTGGATGAGGATGTCGCCGCGTTCGAGGAGCTGGTCGAACACGGCGCCGGCCTCGGGCCGGTGCGCATCCTCAGGGTGAGGTCGGCGTAGTCGGGGGCGGTGAAGCGGTGGACGGCGTGGAGGGTGGTGTGGTTGTCGGGGTGGGCCCACCGGGTCAATGGCCGAAGAGCTTCGAGAGGAAGCCGCCGCGGGAGCCGGCGGCCGCCTTGTCGGCTGGCGTGTGCTGGCCGTTGCACCAGTCTTTCGCGAGCACGCCCGCTTTGACCTGGTTGATGTGTTGGCCGCAGCCGGCCCAGGTGGTCTTGCCGCAGGTCTTGCATCGGGTTGGTCGGCACATGAGGTGTTCCGTTCTGAGTGGTGGTGGGTAAGGGGTCGGTGAGTGTTCAGCCGTGCGAGAAGGTGATCTTCGGCAGCACGCGGGTGAGCCAGCGGGGGCTCCACCAGGCGGCTTTGCCGGTGAGACGCAGCATCACCGGGAGCAGGACGAGGCGGACGAGGAACGCGTCGAGGAGCACGGCGACACCCAGCACGATGCCCATCTCCTTGGGCGGCAGCGGACCGGACAGCGCGAACGTGAAGAACACCGCCACCATCACCGCGCCGGCGGCGAAGATCACCCGACCGGAGTGCGCCAGCGAGCCCACCATGGCTTCCTTTGGGTCGCCTGAGCGTTCGTAGTGCTCCTTGGCCGAGGCGAGAAGGAAGACGGTGTAGTCCATCGCGATGGCGAAGATCATTGCGAAGAAGAACACCGGCGCCCAGGCGTCGAGGAAGCCCTGGGACTCGAACCCGATCAGGTCGGCCCCGATGCCGTCCTGGAACACGAGGCGGGCTACGCCGAACGCTGCGGCGGTGGACAGCAGGCTGGCCAAGGTGCCGATAAGCGCGATGAGCGGGGCTTGGAGGGCGATGAGCAGGAGCAGGAAGCCGAGGGCCAGGACGACACCGATGACCAGGGGCGTCGATTCGTCGAGCTGGGTCTTGAGGTCGAGGTTCTCCACCGCGGCGCCGCCGACCAGGGCGGACTTCGGTAGGTCGGCGCGGAGCCTGTCGACGGTCGTCGCGAGTTCGGGGTCGGACGGGTCGACGGTCGGCACGGCCTGGATGAGCACCAAGTCGCTGCCGTCGGCCGCGGGCTGGGCGGGCATGGTGCCCGCGATGCCGGGGTCGTCGGTGAGCGCGGCGGTGGTGGCCTCGGCGTTGGACCGGTTCGCGATGACGTGGAGGGTGCCCGGTACGCCGTCACCGAACGCGTCCTGGACTTGGTCGTAGCCGACCCGGGCGCTGGCCTCTTCGGGCAGCACCTGGATGGACGGCATTGCAGTCCGTAGGCCCAGGACCGGGGCGGCCAGGACGAGCAGCACGACCAGGGACGCCAGGCCGAACGCGACGGGACGCTTCCAGAGGCGTTCGCCCCACGCGGCGAACTTCGGGGAGCGGTGAAAGCCGCTGTGGACCCACTTCAAGGCCAGCCTGTTGATGCGGTGATCCAGCTTGAACAGCACGAGCGGGAGCAGGGTGAGTGTGGCGGCGAGGACGAAGGTGACGGCGAGCATGATGCCGCCGGCCATCGACCGGAACGCCGGGGACGGGACGAGCATCACGGCCGACAGGGAGACGAGGACGGTGATGCCGGAGAGTAGGACGGCTTTGCCGGCGGTGTCCATCATCTCCGCGATCGCCTGACGCGGTGTCTCGTGGTGGCCCATCCGGGCCGCCCGGAACCGCACGACCAGGAACAGGGCGTAGTCGATGCCGAGGGCGAGGGCGAACATCATCGCGAAGTTCATCGCCCAGATGGAGACCGGCACGAGCTCGTTGATGAGGACCAGTGAGCCGGCGGAGGCGACGAGTCCGGCGAGCGTCAAGATGAGCGGCAGCCCGGCGGCGACGAGGGCGCCGAAGGCGAGCACGAGGATGGCCATGGTCACCGGCCACGAGATCATCTCGGACTTGAGCATGGCGTCGAGGTTGGCTTCGTTGAAGTCCGACCAGAGCAGCGAGGCGCCGGTCGGGTTCACTTCGATGCCGTCCCCGGACAGGGCCTCGAGGTCGGCCTTGATGTCGTCGGCGACGAGGACCATCTCGTTGGGGTCGGCGCCCGCGCCGGCGAGGATGACGGCGGTCTCGCCGTCCTGACTGAGTGTGACTCCTGGCTGCGGGGCGATGACGTCGGCGATGCGCGGCTCGTCCTCGAGCAGCGCGGTGACCTCGTCGATGACGCCGGCGCCGGTTCCCTTGGTGACGGGCCCGTCGGTGGAGTGGATGACGACCTGGATGGCCGAGCTGGCGTTGCCACCGAAGCTGTCGGTCGCGAGCTCACGCACAGCGACGGACTCGGAGCCGTCGGCCTGCCAGCCGGCGCCGGAGAGGTTGGCTTCGACCTTGGGCGCGAACGCGCCCAGGCCGACCACGAGGAGCAGCCATACCAGGGCGGTGGCCTTGCGGTGGTGGGTGACCCACAGCCCCAGCCGCCCGAGCGGTCCGGGCCGGTAGCCGATGCCGTCCGGGCCGGATGCGGCGTCACGGTCATTGGGTGGAGTGTGGGCGTGGCGGCTGGTGACCGTCGACGTCATGAGCGGAACTCGTTTCTGTCTGGGTGTGAACCGGTGGACGTGGGGTCCCGGGCGTGGGAGCAGGCCCCGGCGCGGAATGGTTGGTCAGCTGAGGGCTGGGATGGCGGTCGCAGCGGTGTAGGCAGCGACGAGGAGGACCAGGGCGGTGAACGCGGCCGAGAGCCGAGCGGTGTCGGTGCGTGCGGCGAGGCGGGCGCCGGCGACGGAGCAGGCGATGGCAGTGACGGTGAGGGCGGCGACGAGCCACCAGTCGGGTGCGATGCCGGTCCCGGCGCGGGTGGCGAGGGCAGCGGTGCTGGTGATGGTGATAACGACGAGCGAGGTGCCGGCGGCGTAGCCCATGGGAAGCGCCAGGGCGAGGGCTAGGGCGGGGACGACGAGGAACCCGCCGCCGACGCCGAGGAACCCGGTGAGCAGGCCCACGGCGGTGGCGGCGACGACGACTTTGAGGGCTTGCGGGCACTGGCACATGAAGGTGGGGCTGAACGTGATGATGGGGTCGTCCAGCTGGGGCCGGTCGGCGTGGGTCCCCGACGGCGCGCCGCGGTGATGGCGGAGCTGCCGGACGGTCATCAGGGTGGCCACGACGAGCATGAGGCCCGCGAAGGCGGTCAGCAGCACGGCCTCGGGGACGGCCGCGGAGGTGTGTGCCCCGGCGACGGCACCGGCGATGGCGACGGCTCCGAACGTGAGCCCGCGGGCGAGCAGGACGTTCCCGGCGCGGTAGGCGGTCATGGCGCCGGCCAGGGAGGTGAGGCCCACGACGACCAGGGACCCGGTGGTGGCCTGCGTCGCGGTCTGTCCCAGTGCGAGGAGCACCGGGACGGCGAGGATTGAGCCGCCGCCGCCGAGCGCGCCCAGGCTGAGCCCGATGAGCGCACCGGCTACGACGGCGGCCAGAAGTGCGTAAGTCACGCTTCGGGTCCCACGAGGTGGAGTCCGACCTTCTCGGCGTTGTCGAAGGTGTCGTCGACGGCGACGAGATTCCGTCCGGCAGCGGAGAGGAAGGACGCGGCGACCGAGGCCCGGTAGCCGCCGGCACAGTGGACCCACACCTCTCTGGCCGGGACGTCGGCCAAACGCTGGGGAAGCTCGTGGATAGGCACGTTGACGGCACCGGCGATGCGAGCCTTGTCGTGCTCGTCCGCTCGGCGGACGTCGAGCACCACGACTTCGCGGTGGTGCCGCACCTGGGCGAGGTCGGCGAACGTAGCGGTCGGGAATGAGCTGAGCTCGCGGTCGCTCCACTGCTCGGGGCTGCCGGTCGCGTGGGCGGCCGGTGGGTCGATGCCGATGCGCGCCAACTCGCGCTGCGCCGCGGCTACGTCGTCCGCACTCTCACCGAGGAGCGTGATGGGGGTGCCCCAGATGATGAGCCAGCCTAGGTAGGTGGCGAAGCCGCCGTCGAGGCCAAAGTTGAGCGTCCCCGGTGCGTGCCCGGCCGCGAACGCAGTGCGGGTGCGCAAGTCGACGACCCACTCACCAGCCTCGATGCGGTGATGCAGCTCGTCGGCATCCGCGACGGACGGCAGGGAAAGGTCGGGCTCGGACGGGCCCTCGGCATTGGCCGGAGCCATGTGGGCGTAGTAGGCCGGAAACGCGCCGAGACCGGCCAGCAGCTCCTCGACGTACGTCTGCTCGTCCTGGGTCAGGACCGGGTTCGACTCCTTCTCCCGCCCGATCGTCGACTCGGTCGCGTCGGACTGCGTGGCCGAGCAGAAAGAGCCGAAGCCGTGCGTCGGGAAGACCTCGGTCTCGTCCGGCAGCAGGTCGGCCAGCCGGTGAGCCGAGGCGTGCTGGTGACGCACGAGCTCGTGGGTGTGCTCGTGCCCCAAAAGGTCAGGACGACCGGTGGCGCCGTACAGCAGCGACCCGCCGGAAAACACACCGACGTTCTGGTCGCCGTCTGCGGAGGTGTCGCTGAGGAGGTACGAGAGGTGCGTGAACGTGTGGCCGGGCGTTGCCAGCGCAGTGACACGCATACGTCCACCCACCTCGACGACCTGTCCGTCCGCTACGGGGGTGCGGGTGAAGGACACGTCTTCCTCGCCATTGACGAGGTACTGGGCACCGGTGCGCTGCGCGAGGGCGAGGCCGCCGGTGACGTAGTCGTTGTGGATGTGGGTTTCGAACACATGGGTGAGGCGCACGCCGTGCTTGTCGAGCAGGGTCAGGACGCGGTCGATGTCGCGCTGCGGGTCAACCACGAAGGCCAGTTCGCCGTCGTGAACGACGTAGCTGCGGTCCCCCAGGGTGGGCGTCTCGATGGGGATGATGGTCAGGTCGGTGTGCTGGAACATGTTCGTCTCCTTGCGGGCGGTGGTCTGCGGATACGGGCTGCCCGTGGGTCAGCGGCCGGTGGGTGCGCCGATTTCGAGCGGGCGCCCGGAGCGGGTCCAGGCCGCCGTGCCGCCGGCCACCGAGTACGCGTCGTATCCGCTCGCGACGAGCAGATCGGTCATCGCGGCGCTGCGGTTGCCGGACCCGCACACGACGAACAACGGGCGCGTCTTGTCCAGCTCGTCCATATGACCGCTCAGTCTGCTCATCGGCATCAGGGCGGCGCCCGGGACATGACCGGCGACGTACTCCCTTGCCTTGCCCACGTCGATGACCGCTGCTTCGCCGTTCAATCCGGCTGCCAAGTGCTCGATGTCAATCTCGGCGGTGCAGCTGCTCATCGATTCCACGTCCTTTCGTCAGTTCCATTGAATACCCGGTGGGGTATCGTGATGAGTCACAACCTACACACCCCCGGGGGTATTCCAAAGCCGCGGATGTACGCCCGTGTGCCGATGCCCGGAATACGGTGGGGGGTATCGTCGTTGGGCAGGTACGCCCCTGCCGGGGACTACGACGAAAGGAGAGGCCCGATGGCCACCATCAACCTGAGCGCCGACGAGTTCGAGCGCACCATCACCGAGAACGACATCGTCTTCGTCGACTTCTGGGCGTCCTGGTGCGGGCCGTGCCGCATGTTCGCCCCCGTGTACGAGAAGGCCTCGACCGAGCACCCGGGTATCATGTTCGCCAAAGTCGACACCGAAGCCGAGCAGGCGCTCGCAGCCGCCGCCAACATCACTTCCATCCCCACCCTGATGGCGTTCAAGGGCGGCACCCTGGTGTTCTCCCAGCCCGGTGCCCTGCCCGCCGCGGCGCTGAACCAGGTCATCACGGGCGTGCGCGACCTCGACGTCGACGCCGCCCTCGCCGAGCAGAAGAAGAGCGCCTGATGGCAACCTTCACCCTCACCACCACGCTCGCGCTGCCCTACGACGACGCCGTCGAGGCGGTTCGCGCCGCGCTCGGCGAACAGGGGTTCGGAATCCTCACCGAAATCGACCTCAAAGCCACGTTGAAGACCAAACTTGACGTCGACGTCGACGTCGCACGCCAGGTCATCCTCGGCGCCTGCCGACCTGCGCTCGCCTACAAAGCACTGAGCGTCGACCCGTCTATCGCCGCCGTCCTGCCGTGCAACGTCGTCGTGCGCGCCCTCGACGATGAGACCACCCTCGTCGAAGCGTTCGACCCCGACGCGATGATGGGACTGGCCGACAACGACGCGCTGCACGCCGTCGCCGCCGACGCCAAAGAGCGGCTCACGGCCGCCCTGGACGCGCTGATTTCCAACGAAGGAGCAAGCTGATGGAGCTCGACCCCACCTCGATGACCCCGGTCATCAACCGCATCAAGCGGGCCCAAGGGCAGCTGGCCGGGGTGCTGCGCCTCCTCGAGGAGGGTCGCGACTGCGAAGACGTGGTGACCCAGCTCGCGGCCGTCTCGAAGGCCCTGGACAAGGCAGGTTTCGCCATCGTCGCGAGTGGCCTGCAGCAGTGCCTGGCCGAAGGCGACGGCATCGACTCAGTCGACGTCAAGAAGATGGAGAAGCTCTTCCTCTCTCTGGCGTAACCCGCCGGCTCGCCTTCACAAGCATGTTTGCGCTCACCGGCAGATCCGCGCACTCGTCGCGGCAGATGAGTGCGTTGTCGAGCACCTAACTCGACGACCGGTGACCGACGATGGGCGGGGAGTTGCCTCAGTAGTCTTGGGTGGCGACCAGCCGCCACGTCGCACCGTCATCGGTCGACTGGACACCCGTGGCGGTGGCGGCATGCCACCTGTCGGCGATGGCGTCGACTGCTTCGGCGGGTCCGTCGAGTGCACCAGCCTTCCGCCACTGTCCGGTCGTGGGGTCATCAGAAACCATCACTGCCCCGTCTGGGGCCACGCCGACGAGCGGCCTGTCGGGCTGCCAGTCCATCCCGGTCAGCGTGGGCGCACCAACGACCTCGACGGGTTCGCCTTGGTCGGTTGAGGAGACAAGGACTCCCCGGACGGTAGTGGCGTAGACGGTCGCGGGATCTGCGGGGTTGGCAGCAAGATCGTAGAGCGGCTGGGTGGTGATGGTGTCCCAGTCGGTCCGGTCGGTGGTGGTGATGAGGGAGCCGGTGTGCGAGTCGTAGGCGTAGATGCGGTCGCCGACAGGTTCGATGGCGTGGAGGTCAGCGTCACCGAGGAGCGATACTTCCTCTGACGTTTCTGCACCGTCGGTTGACTCGATGAGCCCGAGACTCGATGGGAGGTCTTCGTTCAGGTCCGGGTGGCCTGAGCCGAGGAAGTGTCCGCGGCCGACACCCGCGAACCCCACGGTGTCTTGCCACCGCTCTGCGACGCGTTCGCGTTCGCGTGTCACTCGGAAGACCCCGAAGTGGGATGCGACATACAAGGTGTTGTCCGCCGGGTCGACGCCGAGACCGTGGACGTGACCGAGAGCGTTCGCGTCGGCGTCTGTCCCCTGGGCTGCGCCGCCACTTGGCAGGTCCTGCGACGAGCATGCGACGAGGGTGCTGCGGTGAGAGCGAAGACGACGGCAGTAGTGAAGCGGTGCATGGTCTAGTCCTGAGTCAGTAGGGGTCTAGGTGGTGCGGGGGCGTTGACGAAGGCGGTGGCCCGGCGGGTCAACCCGGTCGGCTTGTAGACCGCGAGCAGGGTGGCGGCGAACAGCAGGAGAAGCGCCCCGATGGAGTGGCGATGACCGACGGGCTGTGCAGCGCCCCGGGGTGTCGTCCAGTGTCCTCGGTGGCGATGCTGGCTAACTGGTCGAGGGTGCCGGTGTAGGTGACGAGGACGGCGGTGGCGACCAAGGTGATGCCCAACGTGGACATGACCCAGTAGTGCCGCAACAGTCCCCACTTCGTCACCAGAGACTGCGCGACTCCCGGTCACCAGCGACGCGACCGCGAGTGGGACCAGGACAGTCCACGCCGCCCAGTCCATCGCCACGTAGGCGGCGCGCACCAGGTGGTGTCGGTGCTACTGACGGCAGCGACGCCGAGGGCGAGGTAGACGAGCACCGCACCCACCCATCCCACGGATGAGAGGACGTGGGTGGTCAGGAGCGCTCTGCGTGCCGCTGGCGGCAAGCTCATCAGCGTCCGTGCAGCATGGCGGCGGCGGTGTTGGCGGGTGCGGACATGTGCCGGCCCGGTCCGTGTTCGCCGCCCACGACGAAGCGGGCAACGACGAGGACGACGATGAGGGCAAGGACGGCGAGCAGGGTCCACTTCACCCACGTCGGCATCCCGGTGTAGCTGTCGGTTGGCGACTGGCCTGCGGGCTGGTTGGTGTCTGGGGTGCTGCTCACGATGGTCCTTGGGTGAGGCTGGGAGGTCAGTGGGGCGGGCGAGAGTGAGCTCGCCGCCCGCCCTACTGGTGTACCTGATGGCTAGGACAGGAGACCGTCCATCGTCTCGACCTCGGCGGTCTGCGACTCCACGATGTCGCCTGCGAGGTCGACCGCAGGCTTGAACTGCCCCTCCGAGTGCTGGGTTTCAGCCATCTCCACTGCGCCTTCGTGGTGCTCGACCATCATCTCCAGCCACATGGTCTGGAACTCGTCGTCAGAGGCGTCCTCGAGGGCTGCCATGTCGTCGGCGGTCATCATGCCCGGCATGTCGGCGTAGTCCATCCCGTCATCCGACTCCTCCATCTCGTCCATGTCGTGACCCGCGTTGGCGTGGTCACGCATCGTCTCGGGGACCTCTTCGTCCCAATCGGTGAGCCAGTCGGTGAACATTTCAATCTCCGGGGCCTGGGCTTCGCGGATCTGCTCCGCCAACTGCTGCACCTCCGGGTCGAGGGGCCGGTCGATGGTCAGGTCCACCATCGAGAGTGCTTGGGCGTGGTGCTGAAGCATGTGGGAGGCGAACTCCACGTCGGCGTCATTGTGCTCGGTGGTCGACAGCTCCGAGGCAGTGGCGGTGCTGGCGTCGTCGTTACCGCAGGCGGCAGCAGTGAGGGCCAACGCGGCGGTCAGCGTGAGAGCGCCGAGGGCGCGGGTAGTACGGCTGGTACGCATAGGGGTTCTCCTGAGGTCAGGCGTGTCTGAAACGGGCAGCAGCGTGCCGCATCGCCCCGGCTGGGCGGGGAGGCGGCGTGCTGCCTGTCAGCACCTGATGACGGAGAAGTTCCAGACGTACGGCGGTCCGGTCCCGAGGCGTGCGGTGACCCACCTGGTGGCGGTGGCAGGGGCGGTGGGGCGGTGCGCCCAGACGCGCGGAATGTGGCGCAGGCCGAGGAGCAGGAGCAGGAGTGCTCCGGCTGTGGCGGCAAGCATGGCGAAGCAGAGCATCACCATGCTGCCCAGGCTGTGTCCGTCACCCCCATCGGGTGCGGTGCTGGACATACCAGCGTGCGACCCTGCGGCGGAACTCGTGACCGGGTCACCGTGCGCGTCACCGTGTTCCCCGGTCATGTGGCTGCCAACGGGGGTGGTCATGGTGGAGTGGCCAGTGATGCCCATGCTCATGACGCCGTGAGTGCTCAGTGCGTGCATCCCGATGATGCCGAGAACGATGAACGCGACGGCAGCCGTGAGCAGGGCGGGCACGGCCCTGCTCACCCTGGCAGCCGTGAGGCGCATCGTGTTCATCTCCTCCAGACTACGTTCGTGGGTGACGTCGGTCAGTTGAGATGACGGGTGAGAAGCGCCGGGCGTTGGTGATGTCAGTCCATCATCGCCATGTGACCCGGCGAGTTCATGACGTGCTCGTGGCCCGGTGACGCCATGAAGTTGGCGTGGCTCGGCGAGTGCATCATCACGTGCATTCCGGGGGGCATCTCAGTCATTGCCGTGGTGTCCGTGGGGCTCGGCTCGGTGCTTGCGCCGTCGCCTTGCGCAGCAAGCGCCGCAGCGGGGCCAGCGAGCAATGCGATGGCCGTGGCGCTGCCCACGAGTGCTGTACGGAGTTGCATCCTCATTGTGGTTCCTCTCCTAGGTCGTTCGGGTCATGCGAGGTGTCGGGTGCGCAAGCGCAGGGCGTTGGTGATGACGCTGACCGAGGACAGGGCCATCGCGGCGGCGGCAATCATCGGTGAGAGCAGGAGCCCGGTGACCGGGTAGAGAACTCCGGCGGCGATGGGGATGCCTGCGACGTTGTACGCGAACGCGAACACGAGG
>NZ_JAOPXV010000104.1 GCF_025964975.1 Nocardioides sp. | reverse complement strand
CACCGCGCAGATGGACTCGACCCCGAGCTTGCGTCCGGCGACGACGTCGTCGCGGTTCGCGTCGACGAACGCCACTACTTCTTGTGTTGGCGGTCGAGCTCCGCCCCGAAGAAACTGGCGGCCCTCTTCAGGATCTCGTTGGCTCTCTTGAGCTCGCGATTCTCCTGCTCGAGCTCCTTCATCCTTGCCGCGTCGCTCGTACGCGCCCCCGGCACGTGACCCTCGTCGATGTCGGCCTGGCGCACCCAGGACCGCAGCGACTCGGTGCCGTACCCGAGCTGGGTTGCGACGCGTTGCACCGTGCCGTGCTCTGTTCCGAGCTCGGCTCGAAGCGTCCTGACCATCCGCACCGCAGCGGCCTTCTCATCCGGGCTGTAGCGACGCGTCGTCGGCCTCCCCGGGGTCGTGTCCTTCGGCATGAGTCCATCCTCGTTTCCAAACGATGAAGACTCCAACCAACCCAGGGCGATTCACAGCTGACCACCTGAGTCGGTCGGGAGGTCCACTCATTGCAAGCCCGAGATGGGCTTCCCGGCCCGGGGCTCAGCACCATCCCAGACACGGGGCGTTGGGATTTTCTCGAATCCCGCTTGGGAACAGGGTGACTGGCCCCTGGCGTTTGCGCAGGTCAGGATAGTTTCGCTAACACCTCACCATCCATCCATCCGAAGGACGCTCAGCCGTCCCGAGTCTCGAAGAGCAGGCCCCCGGCCTGGACGCGGGCGAGGAGGTTCTCGCCCATCGCCTGGGCGGTCGTGACCTGCCCGGCGGTCTGCGGGTTGTCGTCGAAGGCCAGGCACAACGCGGACTCGGCCAGCATCATGGACGTCTCCGTGTAGCCCGGGTCCCCTCCGCTGACGCGGGTCCGCACGGTCGTGCCGCCACCCTCACCGATGAAGTCGACGGTGAACCATGACTTGTCGCGCTTCGCCGCGTCCGGGCCGTCGCCGGCGGCGACCTTGCCCAGCAGGAAGTTGCGCACGGGCTTGACCTGCGCAGCCGCGGCGATCATGGTGATTAGGGCGGCACCACCTGCGGCGTACCGGAGGGTCTCCGTGCCGGCGTAGTGCGAGTAGCGGAAGGCGGGGCCGTACGACTCGAGCGTGGCTCCGCTCCTCGCCACGATGATGGGATCGATCGTCGGCAGCGGGAGCAGCCAGTAGCCCAGGACGGGGTCGCGGTGCGGCTTCCCCGAGACAGCCCGGGACGAGCGACCGCCGGCCGGCTTGCCCTCAGCGCGACGACGAGCGGCGTACGCGGACTTCATCTGCCGGGCGCGGGAGAACTGGCCCAGCGCCGAGTGGATCGTGCCGCCCGACGCCATCCCGCCGGACCGCACGACCCCGCGGAGCGTGATGGGCACGTCGCTCGGCAGCTGGTTGACCGTGTAGAGCGCACCGAGGTCGTGCGGGACGGAGTCGAAACCGCAGGCGTGCACGAGTCGCGCTCCCGTGCGTACGGCGGTCTCGTGGTGCTGGAGATACATCTGGTCGACGAACTCCGGCTCGCCGGTGAGGTCGACGTAGTCGGTGCCGGCCTCGGCGCAGGCGCCGACCAGCGCTGCGCCGTACTGCAGATAGGGGCCGACCGTCGTGATCACGACCTTGGTGCGCCTCGCGACGTCGGACAGGGACGCGGGATCGCCGGCGTCAGCCTGGACCAGCTCGAGGTCAGGCAGACCGAGGCTGTCCCGCACCGCCTCGAGCTTGCCCTGGTTGCGGCCGGCCAGCGCCCAGCGCAGACCCGGCGGCGCGTTCCGCGAGAGGTAGTCGGCGGTGAGCTGCCCGGTGAAACCGGTGGCGCCCAGCAGGACGATGTCGAAGTCGCGGTCAGCCATGCCGGCCATCCTCACAGCTCGGGAACCGCCCGGCGAGGGGTGTCGTCCCATGGAGGTGAGAATCCGCAGTGTCATCATCTCCGCCACCACGGTGGCCCTCGCCGTCTCAGCAGGGATGGGGGTGGGCTTCGCTCTCGGCCGCGACGACGGCAACGGGTTCGCGATACCCCCGGACCCCTCCCCCGGCGCCTTCGAGCTGGCCAATGCGTCGCTGACGCTCGCCGATGACTGCGACTCGCTGCTCGAGTCGTACGTCGACCGCGGACTCGACATCGTCTCGGCCTACGGGTGGGGCGGCGGCGAGATCATCATGTTCTCCGACCAGGGCGGCCCACTCGCGGACGCCGCGGGCAGCGCCGAGCGTTCGACGGCGTCGGCCACGGTCCCCACCACGGTTCGCTCGGAGAACAACGAGACCGGGACGAACGTCCAGGAGACCGGGGTCGACGAGCCCGACGTCGTCAAGGTCGCGGGTAGCACGCTCTTCCGGATCCAGGACAACGTCCTGACCACCTACGACGTCGCCGGCGAGAAGCCCGAGCAGCTCTCGTCCCTCCAGCTGCCCGACCTGATGAACGGCGAGATCCTCGTGTCCGGAGACCGGGTCGTCGTCCTGGGCGACCTCGGCCGCGTCTACGACCTGACGGGCGGCCGCGTCGTCGTCCTCGACGTCAGCCAGCCCGGGACACCGCAGGTCGTCGAGCAGTTCGACTACACCGCCACCATCAGCGCCGCGCGGCTGCACGGCGACGTCGTCCGCATCGTCCTGGACAACGGCTTGCCGGACCTCGACTTCCAGCCGCCCTACGGCAAGCACCCCGAGAAGGACGCCGAGGAGCACAACCAGGAGCTGGTGCGCCAGACCACCCTGGCCGACTGGCTGCCGACGACCGACGGCGAGGTCGTGGTCGACTGCGCCGACGTCGCGCTGCCGACGATGGACACCGACCTGGGCACCACGACCGTCGTCACCTTCGAGGTCTCCGTCGTCGAGCCGGTGAGCACCGCCGTGGCCACCCCGGCCCTCACGTCGTACTTCTCGCCCGACCGCTTCTACCTCGCTGCCGGCGCGTCGCCGTCCGGCTGGTGGGGCACCATCCGCCCACTGATCGACTGCATCGGCAGCTGCTCCCCGAGCGGCTACGACGGCAGCACCGAGCTCTTCGCCTTCGCTCTCGACGGCACGGACACGACGTACGTCGCCTCGGGCACCGTGGAAGGGCAGATCCGGGACCGCTGGTCCATGGACTACTCGGGCGACACCCTCCGGGTGGCCCTCGGCGCGACCAACGAGACCGGCAACTTCAACTCGGTCGTCACGATGCAGGAGAAGGGCGCGACCCTCACCGAGGTCGGGCGCGTCGACAAGCTCGGCGTCAACGAGGAGATCAAGTCGGTGCGGTGGTTCGACACCCTGGCCATCGTGGTGACCTTCCGGCAGACCGATCCCCTCTACGCGATCGACCTCACCGACGCCAGCGCGCCGCGGCTGATGGGCGAGCTGAAGATCCCGGGGTTCAGCGAGTACCTCCACCCGCTCGGAGAGATGCGACTGATCGGCGTGGGGCAGGACGCCGGCAACACCGGCATGACCCGAGGAGCCCAGGCCGCCCTCTTCGACGTCACCGACCTCACGGAGCCTCGTCAGCTCGACGTCGTGAAGTACCCCAAGAACTCGATGGCCGGAGCGGGTCTCGACCCGCGGCAGTTCACCTGGCTGCCCGACGAGCGGACGGCCCTCACCGTCGTGTCGCAGGGCTGGCGCGGGCGCACCGGCTGGGTCTCGGTGCTCTCCCTCGACGGGGGCGCGATGTCCAACCGCATGGTCGAGGTGGAGTACGGCGACGGGATCGACCAGGTCCGGCTGGTGCCGCTGGCGGACGGGCGGGTCGTGCTCGTCACCGGCGACGGTGTGTCGTTCTTCGACCTCGCTGCGGCCTGAAGCAGAACCCTCCTTGGGGGTCTGTCCGGAGTGGCCGAACCGTGGTCGACTGCGAAGCATGTTGAAGTCTCGAGACACAGTCAGCCTGCCCGAGTCCATCGCTCGGCGCATCGAGGACACCAAGGCCCTCGACGTGATCGCGGACAAGGTCAGGGCCAGTGCCCATGACAAGCTCGTCAAACCTCCCGGGATCGACGCGTTCTTCAACGGAGACTGGCTCGGCCACCGCGTTCACCCGATCTCGGCCCAGGCGCCCATCGGCGCGTGGTCGATGGCCGTCCTGCTCGACCTGACCGGGTCGCAGAAGCACGCAGCGGCGGTGGACACCCTGCTCCTCACCGGCTGCCTGGCGGCACTGCCGACGGCGATCGGCGGCGCCCACGACCTCGCCACCACGTCGGGGCGCCAGACCCGGGTGGCCGTGGTCCACGCACTCGTGATGGACGTGGTGCTGGGTCTGTTCACCGCGGCCTGGCTCAAGCGCCGCCGCGGGGACAAGAAGGCCGCCCGACGACTCGCACTGGGCGGTGCGGCACTGCTCGGTGGGGGTGCCTACCTGGGCGGACACATGGTCTACCGCCTCGGCGTGGGCGTCGACGAGCCCTGAGCAGCACTGATCCACTCCCGCACTCGGGAGTCCCGGATTACGCTGGCGGCATGTGCCGCAACATCCGTCCCCTCAACAACTTCGAGCCGCCGGCGACGCCTGACGAAGTGACGGCTGCAGCGCTGCAGTACGTCCGCAAGGTCGCCGGCACCACCAAGCCGTCGCAGGCCAACGAGGCAGCCTTCCACCAGGCGGTGCGCGAGATCGCGCACCTCACCCAGCACCTCCTCGAGGACCTCGTGACGACGGCTCCTCCCAAGGACCGTGACGTCGAGGCCGCGAAGGCGCGAGCCCGCGCGGAGCTGCGCTACGGCACGTGACGACGACCCAGACCGCCGGCGCGACAGAGGTCCTCGACTTCCTGGCCGGACGTGACCTCGTCGTCCTCACCGGCGCCGGGGTGTCGACCGACTCCGGGATCCCCGACTACCGCGGCCCGGGTGCGCCGGTGCGCCGCCCGATGACCTTTCAGGAGTTCCTCGCCGCTCCGGAGGCGCAGCAGCGCTACTGGGCGCGCAGCCACCTCGGCTGGGCCCGGATGGGGTCGGCCACGCCCAACGACGGCCACCGGGCGCTCGCCCGCCTGGACCCCGCCCTGCTCATCACCCAGAACGTCGACGGGCTCCACGAGGCTGCCGGCTCGCGTCGGGTCGTCGCGCTCCACGGCCGGGTCGCCGACGTCGTGTGTCTGGCGTGTCGGCGTACGACCTCGCGCGCGGCGTTGCAGACCCGGCTCGACGAGCTCAACACCGACTGGATGGCCCGGCACGGTGAGGCCGCCATGCGACCGGACGGGGACGTCGACCTGGACGCGACGGCGGACTTCGTGGTGGCCCATTGCGAGTGCGGGGGCGTGCTGAAGCCGGACGTCGTGTTCTTCGGGGAGAACGTCCCGGCCGAGCGCGTCGCACGCTGCTACGACGCGGTGGACGCCCTCGGCACCGAGGGCGCACTGCTCGTCGCCGGTTCGTCACTCACGGTGATGAGCGGGTTGCGCTTCGTCAAGCGCGCGGCCAAGGCCGGAACGCCGGTCGCGATCATCAACCGCGGGGTGACCCGGGGCGACGAGCACGCGACCTACAAGCTGGACGTCGGGACCACCGAGTTCCTGGTCGACCTCGATCAGAGCCGGCGCACGAAGATGTGATCCGCCGCGTCCGCAAAGACCTCCGCGGTCTCGCCGCCCGAGCCGATCAGGATCCCCTCGGCGGTCGCGGCCACGGTGATCGTCTTGTCCGGCAGTGCCCCGACGCGACGCAGAGCGGCCATCAGCTCGCCGTCCTTCTGCATCTCCTCCGAGATGCGGCGGACATGCACGCGCGACTCCTCCGGCCCGGCAACGGCGGACAACGGCTCCACGCCCTCCATGAACCCCTCGCCCAGCTCGATCTCGCCGAGCTCGTCGAGGCCGGGGATGGGGTTGCCGTACGGCGACTCGGTGGGGTGTCCCAGCAGCTCGACCAGGCGGCGTTCGACCGTCTCTGACATCACGTGCTCCCACCGGCAGGCCTCCGCGTGGACCAGCTCCCAGTCGAGGCCGATGACGTCGGTCAGCAGCCTCTCCGCGAGCCGGTGCTTGCGCATGACCCGGGTGGCGAGCCGCAGCCCCTCGTCGGTCAGCTGGAGGTGACGATCACCTTCGACGGTCACGAGGCCGTCGCGCTCCATCCGCGCCACCGTCTGCGAGACCGTCGGCCCGCTCTGGTGCAGCCGCTCGGCGATCCGCGCCCGCAGCGGGACGATGTCCTCCTCGACGAGCTCGTAGATCGTGCGGAGGTACATCTCGGTGGTGTCGATCAGGTCGCTCACGCGGCCATTGTTACCCATGGTCCGGGCTACACCGGCGTCCGCACACTGGCATGCGCCCGGCGGGTGGGGCACAGTGGCGAAGCGTGACCCAGATCCCTGACCAGCTCCTCGTGCCGCGACGCTTCCGCGGGCCGCCGGACTCCGGCAACGGCGGCTGGACCGCAGGTGCCCTGGCCACCCACCTGAGGCACGCGTCCCCGGGCAACCGGGTCGAGGGCTGGCCGGCGGTGGAGGTGTCCCTGCGACGACCACCCCCGCTCGACACCGTGCTGCAGGTGGTCGAGGACGAGGGCACCACCACGGCCACGGAGTCCGACGGAGCCGGGGTCGCGACCGCCCGGCGGGTCGGGGTCGCGCTGACCGACCTCGAGCCGGTGCCGGTCGACCAGGCGCGCACAGCCGAAGCGGCGTACCCCGGACACACCTTCCACCCCTTCCCCACCTGCTTCGCGTGCGGCACGGCCCGCGAGGAGGGCGACGGGCTTCGGATCTTCCCCGGCCCGGTCGGCCGCGGCGGTGTCGCGGCCACGTGGCGGCCCCACCCGAGCTTGTCGGAGGACTGGCACACGTATGTCGACGCGTCGACGCGAGCTTCGGTCGCTGCGACTTGGGCTGCCCTCGACTGCGTCGGCGGGTGGGCCGGCGGTCTCACCGAGCGGCTGATGGTGCTCGGGCGGATGACGACCCGGATCACCACCTTGCCGGTGATCGGCGAGGAGCACGTCGTGGTCGGCGCGCGCCGTGGCGCCGAGGGGCGCAAGACGTTCACCGCCGCCAGCCTCCACGACTCCCGTGGACATCTCGTCGCGAGCGCAGAGCACGTCTGGATCGCGGTGGACCCCGCCACCTTCGGCGGCGTCTCACCCCGCTGAGGACCGCTTCCTTGACACCTCCGGGACGGTTGGGAAAGGTTGCGTCACATGGTCGATGTGAACGTTCCAATTCCTGATCGGCGCTGGTGGCGCGACGCCGTCATCTATCAGGTCTACGTCCGCTCCTTCGCCGACTCCGACGGCGACGGCGTGGGAGACCTGGCGGGCATCACCGCGCGACTGCCGCACCTCGACGCCCTGGGGGTCGACGCGCTGTGGATCACGCCCTTCTACCCCTCCCCGCAGCACGACCACGGCTACGACGTGGCCGACTACTGCGACGTGGACCCGCTGTTCGGCGACCTCGCCGCCGCAGATGCCCTGATCGCCCGCGCCCACGACCTCGGACTGCGGGTGATCGTCGACCTGGTGCCCAACCACTCGTCGTCCGAGCACCCGTGGTTCCAGGCGGCCCTCGCGGCGGAGCCGGGCTCAGCCGAGCGCGATCGCTATCTCTTCCGCACGGGCCGGGACGGCGGCGAGGCGCCGCCCAACAACTGGGAGTCGGTCTTCGGCGGTCCGGCGTGGACCCGGATCGAGGGCAGTGACCAGTGGTACCTCCACCTCTTCGACTCCAGCCAGCCCGACTTCGACTGGCGCAACCCCGAGGTGGGCGACCTCTTCGAGGGCATCCTCCGCTTCTGGCTCGACCGTGGCGTGGACGGCTTCCGAGTGGACGTGGCGCACGGGCTCTTCAAGGAGAAGTCGCTGCGAGACCAGGAGGTCGATCACGAGCAGCCCACCAGCGACGCGATCGAGATGGTCCAGCGGCACGTCACCGACGAGCCCATGTGGGACCAGCCCGAGGTGCACGACGTCTACCGCCGCTGGGCCAAGATCCTGGACGAGTACGGCGACGACCGGATGGCCGTGGCCGAGGCCTGGACCCAGACCGCGGAGTCCCTCGCGCGGTTCATCCGACCCGGGGAGCTCGACCAGGCCTTCAACTTCGCCTGGCTGCTGGCCGACTGGTCGGCCACGGCTTTCGCCGAGATCATCACCGACACCCTGGAGGCGGCTGCCTCGGTCGACGCCGCTCCGACCTGGGTGCTCTCCAACCACGACGTCACCAGGCACACGACCCGCTACGGCGGCGGGGCGGTCGGCCTGGCGCGCGCGAAGGCCGCGACGCTGACGATGCTGGCGCTGCCCGGCGCCTCCTACATCTACGCCGGCGAGGAGCTCGGCCTCGACGAGGTCGACGTGCCGCCCGAGGCGCGTCAGGACCCGACGTGGCACCGCGGCGGGGGCAAGTTCCGCGACGGCTGCCGGGTGCCCCTGCCGTGGGACGGCACCGAACCGCCGTACGCCTTCGGGCCCGGCGACGGACAGCCCTGGCTCCCCCAACCCCTCGACTGGGAGGAGCTCACCGTGGCGGCCCAGGAGGGCCGGGCGGGCTCGACGCTCGAGTTCTATCGCGCAGCCCTGGCCGCTCGCCGGTCGCTGCTCGCCGGTCGCGGAGGTGACGTGGAGATGCTGTCGCCACCTGACCTGGGCGAAGGCGTCCTCGCCTTCGTCCGCGGTGACCTCACGGTCGTCCTCAACGCCGGCCCCACCTCCGTCCCGCTCCCTGCGGGCCAGGTCGTGATGGCGAGCGGTCCGGTCTCGAGCGAGCTCCCGCCCGACACTGCCGTCTGGCTCGCCCAGCCCTGAGTCCGAGAGGTCATTCCAGCGTGGTGTTGTACCGCGCGAGCGTGGCGACGAAGCCTTCCAGGTCCTCGTCGGCCCAGTCCTCCAGGCGCTGGCCCAGCCGCGCCCGACGAGCAGCCGCCATCGCACTGGTCCGCTCGAGTGCGGCGTCGGTCGGCCGCACCACCCAGGCGCGCCCGTCGTCGGGGTCGCGCTCCTTGGTCGCCAGGCCCAGGTCCACGAGGAGCTGGATCTGGCGGCTCACGGCACCCTTGTCGAGGTCGAAGGCGTTCCCGACCTCGGACGGTCGCACGGATCCCTTCTCGACCACGTAGGTCAGGATCAGGTAGCCAGCGGGCGTCAGCTCCTCGTGGACCGTCCGCGCACGCTCCGAGATGACTCGCTTGAGTCGGCGTACGAGCACGGCCAGCTCATGCTCGAGCCCGAGGATCTGGCGCTCGCGCCGGGTCGGGCTCACCGGCTCGCCGCGGCCTCGGTGCCGGCAGCGATCTCGTCGTCGCGCAGGACGGTCTCACGCATCGGCTTCTCCTCGATGAAGAGCAACAGGACCAGTGAGAGTACGGCGAAGGGCAACGCGATCAGGAAGATGTGGCCCGTCGCCTCACCGAAGGCGTGCTCGAACACCTGGCGCACCGGTGCAGGCAGCGTCGCCAGGTCCGGGATCGACGTCGAGTCGCTGCCGAGGGTTGCCAGCGCGTCGGCGGGAACCTTCCCCGCCTCGACCAGCGCTGTCATGCCGGTGCGGACCTGGTCGGAGACCTGGTGGCCAAGGGCAGCGCCGAGAGCCGACACACCGATCGAGCCACCCATGGACCGGAAGAAGGCGACGACGCTCGACCCGGTGCCCAGGTCGGCTGCGGCCACGCTGTTCTGCACCGCCAGCACGGTGTTCTGCATCGTGGCCCCCAGACCGAGGCCCAGGACGGCCATGAAGACGCCGACGACGACCAGGCTGGTCGTGTCGTCGATGGTCGAGAGCATGGCCAGCCCGATGATGACCAGCACCATCCCGCCGATGAGGAAGTTCTTCCACCTCCCGGTGGCGCTGATCATCCGGCCCGAGACGATGCTCGACACGAGGAGGCCGCCGACCATGCAGATGGACATCAGGCCCGCGCGGGTGGGAGACATGCCGCGGGCGAGCTGGAAGTACTGCGAGAGGTAGACCGTCGCCCCGAACATCGCGACCCCGATCAGCACGGAGGCAGCGGTGGCGAGGCTGGTGGTCCGATCGCGGAAGAGCCGCAGCGGGATGATCGGGTCCTTGGCGACACGAGCCTCGACGAAGACGGCAGCGGCGATGACGACAAGCCCGGCGACGACGAGGGCAGCACTGGTGCCGGAGCCCCAGGCGAACTGGTTGCCGGCGAGCGAGACCCAGACGAGCAGCAGCGAGACACCGCCCATGAGGAGCGTGGCGCCGAGGTAGTCGATGTGCACCTCGCGCTTGACCACGGCCAGGCGCAGCGTCTTCTGCAGGACGACGAACGCGAGCAACGCGACCGGAAGACCCGCGAAGAAGCACCAGCGCCACCCGACGGTGTCCACGAGCAGACCCCCGATCAGCGGACCGCTGACGGTGGCGAGGGCGAACGTCGCACCGATGTAACCGCTGTAGCGGCCCCGCTCGCGCGGAGACACCATGCTGGCGATCACCACCTGCACGAGGGCGGTGAGCCCGCCCACCCCGAGACCCTGGACGGCCCGGGCACCGATGAGCACCTCCATCGTCGGCGCGAAGCCGGCGATGACGGAGCCGACGGAGAAGATCACGAGTGCGCTC
Organism: Nocardioides sp.; assembly: GCF_025964975.1. Taxonomy (GTDB): domain Bacteria; phylum Actinomycetota; class Actinomycetes; order Propionibacteriales; family Nocardioidaceae; genus Nocardioides. The sequence goes on along the minus strand of NZ_JAOPXV010000104.1, from coordinate 21,493 downwards.
TGGACGAGCACCTTCTTGGAGAACTGGTCAGCGAGCTTGCCCCAGATCGGGGTCGTGGCGGTCATGGTGAGGAGCGTGGCCACGACGACCCAGGTGTAGCCCGTCTGACTGCCCTCGAGGTCGGTCACGATGGCCGGCAGTGCGTTGGACACGATGGTGCTGGAGAGCATCGCCACGAACATGGCAAGAAGAAGGCCGCTGAGGGCCTCAAGCACCTGGCGGTGCGTCATCGCACCGGACTGCTCGGCGGTTGCGGGGGGTGTTGTCGACACGGAAGAAGCTCGATTCATGCTGGCCATAAGGTTGTCATCGACAACTATATTCCGTGGCCGGGAAATGCAGCGACCCGCAGGCCTGCCTCTCATGGGGGGCGATCCGGGGGATGACTCCGGGGCCTGCGGGTCGGGTGACTGCGTTGGATTCGCCGGCAGTACGTCGACGATGTTGACGGCCGCCGTTGGACGGCCGGTCGGTTGCTGCCTAGCGGGCAGCCACCTCACTCATCCGAAAAGAACTCATTCTTCGGACCACCTCCTTTCCGTGTGCCACAACCGTACGCCGCACACGGCGACCGCTCAATGCATTTCTGCGACGCCCTTCCTGTCAGCGGTGCCACACCCACATTCGCCGACCCGAGAATGTGGCTCACGCACCGCCGAGGGACGTTGGGACGGGGTCAGGCCGTCGCCGAAGCGAACTGGTATCGGTAGAGCCGGGCGTAGGCACCCTCGCAGCGGAGCAGGGATTCACGGTCACCCTGCTCGACGATGGCGCCGTCCTCCATCACCAGGATCAGGTGGGCGTCGCGGATCGTCGAGAGCCGGTGGGCGATCACGAACGAGGTCCGGTCGGTGCGCAGCGCTGCCATGGCGTGCTGCAGCAGCAGCTCGGTGCGGGTGTCCACCGACGAGGTCGCCTCGTCGAGGATCAGGAGGTCGGGCGCGGCCAGGAACGCCCGGGCGATGGTGATGAGCTGGCGCTCACCCGCCGAGAGGTTGGCCCCGTCCTCGTCGATGACCGTGTCGTAGCCGGCGGGGAGGGAGTGCACGAAGCGGTCCACGAACGTCGCCCGAGCGGCCTCCTGGATCTCCGCCTCGCTCGCCTCGGGGCGGCCGTAGGCGATGTTGTCGCGGATCGTGCCGGCGAACAGCCAGGTGTCCTGGAGCACCATCCCGATCTGGGAGCGCAGGGCCGCGCGGGGCATCGAGGCGCTGGCGACCCGGAGCCTACCGAGGACGGCGATCACGACGTAGTTGAGGTTGCCGACGAACATCATGATCGGCATGATGAGCCCGCTCACGAACTGGGCACCGAAGGACGCCTTCGACAGCGCGTCGTTCTCCTCGGCGAACACCCGCTCCGCCTCGCCCTGGCGGCCGTAGACCTCGACGAGCGCGTGCCCGGAGAAGGTCTCCTCGATGTGCGCGTTGAGCCGCCCGGTCTGCCGCCACTGCTGGACGAAGAGTCCCTGCGAGCGCTTCATGACCAGCGTCGTCACGATCATGGAGATCGGCACCGAGACCAGCGCGACGAGGGCCAGGACCGGCGAGATCCACAGCATCATCGACAGCACCGCGAGGACCGTCATCACCGAGGTGAGCAGCTGGCTCAATGTCTTCTGCAGCGTCTGGCTCACGTTGTCGATGTCGTTGGTGACCCGGCTGAGCAGCTCGCCGCGTGGCTGGCGGTCGAAGTAGCTCAGCGGCAGTGCGTTGACCTTGTCCTCGACGTCGTCGCGCATGCGGCGGACCGTGCCCTGCACGACGTCGTTGAGGAGGTAGCCCGCGACCCAGGCGAGCACGGCCGCACCCAGGTAGACCGCGAGCACGGTCAGCAGCAGCGGTATGGCGCCATGCGGGCCGCCACCCGGCGCAGCGACGGTCCGAAGGTGTTGGCCTTGCCGCCCACCATGCCGCCGCCCATCGGGCCGCGGCCGGGGCCGGGCCCGGCGACGACGCGCTCGGTCTCCTTCAGGGTGTCCTTCTGGCCGTCCTGCTGGCCCTCCTGCTGGCCGTCCTGTTGCGTGGTCGCCCTCATGCTGCTTCCTCCGCGGTGAGCTGCGACTCGACGATCTCGCGATAGGTGTCGCAGGTGGCGAGGAGCTCGTCGTGGGTGCCGCGACCGACGACGGCGCCGTCGTCGAGGACGACGATCACGTCGGCGTCACGGATGGTGGACACGCGCTGGGCCACCAGCACCACGGTCGCGTCCCGGGTGACTGGCACGAGGGCGGCACGGAGCCGGGAGTCGGTAACCAGGTCGAGCGCCGAGAACGAGTCGTCGAAGAGATAGATCTCCGGTCTCCGGATGACGGCTCGGGCGATCGCGAGCCGCTGGCGCTGGGCGCCGGAGAAGTTGGTGCCGCCCTGGGCGACCGTCGAGGCGAGCCCGTCGGGCAGTGCGGCCACGAAGTCGCGCGCCTGCGCGATGGACAGGGCGTCCCACATCTGATCCTCGGTCGCCCCGGCAGGCCGTGCTGCAGGTTGCTGGTGATGGTGCCGCTGAACAGGATCGCCTTCTGGGGGACCAGCCCGAGGGTGGACCACAGCAGCTCGGGTGCCAGCGACCGCACGTCCACCCCGTTGACCAGCACGCGCCCACTGGTGACGTCGAAGAGACGGGGCACGAGGTTGAGCAGGGTCGACTTGCCGGCGCCGGTCGAGCCGATGATGGCGACCGTCTGGCCGGGGCGCGCCTCGAGGTGGACTCCGCGCAGGACGGGCACGTCCGCACCGGGGTAGGCGTAGGTCACGTCGTCGAGCACCAGCGTGCCCCGCTCGGAGACGGCCGTGACCGGACGGCTCGGCGGCACGACGCTCGACCGGGTGTCGCACCTCCATGATCCGGTCGGCGCAGACGGCCGACCCGGGGGATCATCATCATCATGAAGGTCCCCATCATCACGCTCATCACGATCTGCGTGAGGTAGGTGAGGTAGGCCGTCAGGGCTCCGACCTGCATCTCGCCGGATTCGACGCGGTGGCCGCCGAACCACAGCACCGCCACCGACGCGACGTTGGCCACGAGCATGACGACCGGGAACATCGCCGCGAGCCACCTCCCCGCGCGGATCGAGACCTGGGTCAGGTCGGCGTTGGCCTCCCCGAAGCGCTGCGCCTCGTGCTCCTCGCGGACGAAGGCGCGGACGACCCTGATCCCGGTGATCTGCTCGCGCAGCAGGCGGTTGACCTCGTCGATCTTCTCCTGCATCACTCGGAAGCTGGGCACCATGCGCCTGACGATGACCGCGATCAGTCCGCCGAGCACCGGGATCGCGACCACGATGAGCCAGGAGAGTCCGGCGTCCTCCCGGGTAGCCATGACGAGCGCGCCGCCCATCATGATCGGCGCCGAGACCATCACGGTGAAGCCCATCAGGACCAGCATCTGCACCTGTTGGACGTCGTTGGTTTCCCGGGTGATCAGCGACGGGGCGCCGAAGTGCTGGACCTCCCTCGCCGAGAACGAGCCGACGCGCTCGAAGATCTGGGCACGCACGTCGTGGCCGAAGCCCATCGCCGTACGCGCGGCGAACCACACGGCAAGCACGGCGCACAGCACCTGCACCATCGAGATGGCGAGCATCAGTCCGCCCCGCTGGACGATGAAGCCGGTGTCGCCGACGACCACCCCCTCGTCGATGATCTCGGCGTTGAGGCTGGGGAGGTAGAGCATCGCGAGCGTGCCGATGAGCTGCAGGGTGACGATGACGGCGATCGGCCCCTTGTAGGGCGCGAGCCGCGTGCGGACCGGACGCAGCAGCATCAGGCCTTTTTCGAGTGCTGGCCGTCGAGGACGATGGTGACGATCTGGTCGGTCGTGAGGGTCTGGCCGTCGGCGATGTGGGGATGGCTGCCGGAGAAGGTGAGCAGCCGGGTGATGTGGGCGAGCTCGCTGGGAGGTACGGCGAGCTCGTGCTCGTGCGGGGAGAGGAGCCCGGTCATGATCGCGGTCGCTTCCTGGCGGTGGCGCTCCTTGTGCCGGTGGGCCTTCGGCGGACCGACGATGCCGACAGCGGTCGTCAGCTCGAAGATGCCGCGGAAGCGGCCCCGGAGGATGGTGACGAGCTCCGCGAGCAGGGGTCGCAGGGGTTGGTCGGGCTCGATCGATCGCAGGTCGTCGAGGAAGGGCTCCATCGCGAACCCGTGCTCCAGCGCGCCGCCGTGATCAGGTCGTCCTTGGAGTCGAAGACCGGGAAGATCGTGCCCTCGGCGACGCCGGCGGCCTCGGCGATCTGCTTGGTCGTCACCGTTCGTCCGTGCTCGAGCAGCAGGGGCACGGTGGCTGTGACGAGAGCGGTGCGCCGGTCGTCCGGACTCATGGGTGTTGCGCGTGGAGTCACTGCGACACCCTAGATGAGTGAGTGCTCACTCAGGTTGGATCACGGCGCCAGCCGCTGGATCCCCCACCTCGAGCCGGTCCGCGCGTAGACGAGCCGGTCGTGCATCCTGCTGGGTCGTCCCTGCCAGAACTCGACCGTGTCCGGCACGACGCGATAACCACCCCAGTGGTCGGGCACGGGCACGGGTTGGTCCGCGAACCTCTCCTCCGCCGCGTCGTAGGCCGCAGTCAGCTCGGCCCTCGACGCCACCGGCTTGGACTGCGCGCTGGCCCAGGCGCCGAGCTGGGCGCCGCGGGGCCGGGAGCGGTGATAGGCCTCGACGCTCTCGCGATCGAGCACGTGCGCCGTCCCCTCGACCCGGACTTGTCGCTCGAGCGGGTGCCAGGGGAAGAGCAGCGAGCAGCCCGGATTGGCCTCGAGCTCACGCGCCTTGCGCGACGTGTGGTTGGTGAACAGGACGAACCCCCGCTCGTCGAGGCCCTTCAGCAGCACGATCCGCGACGAGGGACGCTGGGCGACGCCGACCGTGCTGAGCACCATGGCGTTCGGCTCGTGCATGCCGGCCGCGACGGCTTCCCGGAGCCAGCGCCGGAACATCTCCACGGGGTCGAGGTCGAGGTCCTCGACGTCTAGTCCGCCCTCGGCATACTCCCGGCGCAGTGACGCGAGATCTGGGTCCATGGCGGCACCCTAGACGCGCTGGTGCAGAATGAGGCGGCTCGCGCCACAACACCGGGCGAGCCACTCGTCGTACGCAAAGGAGCGTCTCCCACATGGCTGAGGTACACCACGGGCTGGAGGGAGTCGTCGCGTTCGAGAGCGAGATCGCCGAGCCCGACAAGGAAGGCTCGGCGCTGCGCTACCGCGGCGTCGACATCGAGGACCTCGTCGGCCGCGTCCCCTTCGAGAACGTCTGGGGCCTGCTGATCGACGGCGCCTACACCCCCGGCCTTCCGCCCGCGGAGCCGTACACCCTCGCGGTCCACACCGGCGACGTCCGCGTGGACGTCCAGGCCGCCGTGGCCATGCTCGCCCCCGCCTTCGGCTTCGGGCAGACCTATGACATCAGCGACGAGCAGGCGCGCGCCGACCTCGCCCGCGTCGCGGTGATGGTCCTGTCGTACGCCGCACAGTCGGCCCGGGGCCTGCTGCAGCCCGTCGTCCCGCAGCGCCTCGTCGACCAGGGCACCACCCTGGCCGAGAAGTTCCTGATCCGCTGGAAGGGCGAGGCCGACCCGAAGCACGTCAAGGCGATCGACGCCTACTGGAGCTCGGCCGCCGAGCACGGCATGAACGCCTCGACCTTCACCGCCCGCGTCATCACCTCCACCGGTGCCGACGTCGCCGCCGCCTTCTCCGGTGCCATCGGCGCGATGAGCGGTCCGCTGCACGGCGGCGCTCCCGCTCGCGTCCTCACCATGATCGAGGAGGTCGAGCAGCGCGACGGCGACGCCGCGGGATACGTCAAGGAGCTCCTCGACTCCGGCGAGCGACTGATGGGCTTCGGCCACCGCGTCTACCGCGCCGAGGACCCCCGCGCGCGCGTGCTCCGTCGGACCGCCCGTGAGCTCGACGCACCCCGCTACGAGGTCGCGGAGAAGCTCGAGCAGGCCGCCCTGGCCGAGCTGCGCGAGCGTCGTCCCGACCGCGTCCTCGAGACCAACGTCGAGTTCTGGGCCGCCATCGTGCTGGACTTCGCGGAAGTGCCGGCCAACATGTTCACCGCCATGTTCACGTGCGCGCGCACCGGCGGCTGGTCGGCCCACATCCTCGAGCAGAAGCGGACCGGTCGCCTGATCCGGCCCTCCGCGATCTACACCGGCCCCTCGGCCCGGCCCGCCAGCGACGTCGACGGCTGGAACGAGGAGTGGGCCGACTAGGTCTGATGGCTAGGTCGGTCGCACCATCGGCGGGTGCAGCAGCTGTGCGTCACCGCGGGCGAAGAGCTGCGCCGGCCGGCCACCGTTGCGCGTCGTGGTGTCGTCCGTCGGCCGGACGAAGCCGGGCGTGCGCGTGATCTTGCGGTGGAAGTTGCGCGGGTCCAGGGCAACGCCCCACACCACTTCGTAGACGTCCCGCAGCTCGGCGATGGTGAACTCCTCCGGGCAGAACGCCGTGGCCAGGGGGGGTGTACTCCAGCTTCGCGCGTGCCCGCTCGACCCCGTCGGCCACGATCACGTCGTGGTCGAACGCCAGGGTCCCGGCAGGGATCTCCGCGAGGTCGTGCCAGCCCGCGTCGGCTGCGTCGCTCCCGGACGACGGCACCGGAAGGTCCGGCACGAGGGCGAGATAGGCCACGCTGGCCACCCGACCGCGAGGGTCCCGGTCGGGCGAGGCGTAGGTGGCCAGCTGCTCGAGATGCCCGGCGAGCGTGGCCATGCCCGTCTCCTCGAGGAGCTCGCGCTGACCGCTGCCGGCAGGTCCTCGTCGGCCAGCACGAATCCGCCCGGCAGGGCCAGGTGTCCGCGATAGGGCTCCAGACCGCGCCGGACGAGCAGCACGCAGAGCCGGGCGTCGCAGATGGTGAGGACCACGAGGTCGACGGCCAACGCGGTCGTCAGGTGGAGGGAGGCCATCAGTCCACCAGGGCACCGGCGTCACCTTCTGGTTCCACCCCCTCAACGCCGCCCTGAGCGAGATCCCGGTCGACGACCGCGAGCAGCCGCTCCTGTTCCACGCGCGCACCATCGACTTCCAGGACATCACCGTCCAGGCGAGCGTCACCTACCGCTTCGCCGAGCCCGAGGTCGCCGCCCAGCGCCTCGACTTCAGCATCGACGCCTCGAACGGGCGGTGGCGCGCGACCCCCTCGAGCAGGTCGGCGGACTGCTGACCGAGCTGTCGCAGCAGCACGCGCTCGCCCTGCTGGCACAGCTGACCCTGGCCCGGGCGCTCTCTGAGGGCATGAGCGCCGTGCGGGAGACCATGGTGAGCGGTCTGGGCGGCGACGAGCGCCTGGTCCAGCTCGGGCTGCGCATCGTCGACGTCCGCGTCGTCGCCGTACGCGCCGAGGCCGACGTCGAGCGGGCGCTCCCGACGCCGACGCGCGAGCGGGTGCAGCAGGAGGCGGACAAGGCCCCCTTCGAGCGCCGGGCAACGGCCGTCGAGCACGAGCGTGCGATCGCCGAGAACGAGCTGCAGAACCAGATCGAGCTCGCCCGTCGCGAGGAGCAGCTCGTCACCCAGCACACCATCCGGATGACCGGAGCCGCCCAGGCCGAGACCGACACGGCACGTATGGCGGTCTACGCCGACGTCGAACAAGCCACGCTCGTGGGCCTGGCCCGGCGGGAGCTCGCGGGAAGCCTGCCGCAGATCGGCACGCTCAATCTCACCCCGGACCTGCTCACCACCCTCGCCGAACGCTTCGCGAGCGGACAGCCGCAGGGAGCAGGGCGATGACCCTCAGTCCGCGGGCCGTGGTGGTCTCCCGCAGCACCGAGCTCGAGTCGCTGATCGCCCACCACGGCACTCGGCAGCAGGCCTACTTCTTCCTGCGCTCGCGCGGTCGTGAGCCCGACGAGCTGGTGGCGGCCGACGAGGTGCAACGCGTTGCCATGCAGCACGTCGCCTCCGCCATCCCCATGGACTGGCGACGGGTCCAGGTCGAGCGTGCCGATCTGTCGCGCTTCGTCTTCGGTGGCGAGGACATCGTGATCGCTGTCGGGCAGGACGGCCTGGTCGCCAACGTCGCGAAGTACCTCGACGGGCAGGTGGTCATCGGACTCAATCCCGAGCCCGACCGCAACCCGGGCGTGCTCGTCCCCCATCACCCGCACGCCGCCGCCAGCCTCCTCCAGGTCGCGCTGTCGCCCGAGGTGGACGCTCGTGTCGAGCCGCGAGTGATGGTGCTGGCCAGGCTCGACGACGGGCAGGAGTTGCGCGGGCTCAACGAGATCTACCTGGGTCATCCCAGCCACCAGTCGGCCCGCTACAAGCTCACCACCGTGGACGGCGCCACCGAGCGGCAGTCCTCCTCGGGCGTGCTCATCGGCACAGGCACCGGCGCCACGGGATGGTGCCGGTCCGTGGCCCTCGAACGCCGCTCCGAGATGGCACCGCCCGGTCCGACCCAGGCCGCCGTCCTGTGCTGGTACGCCCGCGAGGCCGGGCCCTCCCCCGCGACGGGCACGGCCCACACCCAGGGCACCATCGCCGCCGAGCAGGTCTTCGCGGTCACCGCCCAGTCCGACCTGGTCGTCTTCGCCGACGGCATCGAGTCCGACGCGCTCCACCTCACCTGGGGCCAGCGGGTCGTCTTCACCGTGGCACCAGGCCGCCTGCGCCTGCTGCGCCGACGGTTCTCAGGCGGGCGGGGCCGCTGCCGCGGCGGCTGCCATCTCGACATACCAGCTCGTGCGCCCCTTGGCCCCGTCCATGCTCAACGAGATGTGCATGTGGTCGCGGTGCCTCAGCGTGGGCGAGCAGGTCTTGCGCGAGCGGCAGCTCGAGCTCAGGTACTTCTTCGGCTCGAAGCCCTCCCAGGCGGCGTACATCTTGTCGTTCCAGATGATGTACATGATGCCCATCCGCCGAGCGAGGGCATCGGTGTCGCCGAGCTCGTCGTCGGCGAACGCCTCGATGATGAAGGCGTCCGCGACCGCCTGGTCGTCCAGGTCGCGCGCGTCCAGCGTCCAGTCGAAGGCGCGGCCGTCCTTGTGCTCGGAGGCGCCTCCGCTGCTGCACGAGCGCAGCGTGCCGCCATACGTGCCGCCGCGCGCTGCCAGCCACCGACCGAGCGCGACCGTGCCGGGCTTGTCCTTGTGCGCGCAGATCTTCTGCGGCTGATAGGTCGCGTAGGAGTCGACGGGCAGGACGTACTTCGCCGCCGTCGGTGCACCGATGAGGCAGGCCAGCAGCACAGCCGCCCACAGCACCACGAGTCCCTTGCGCACGGCAGGAGACTAGAGGTGCTCCTGGGGCGATGGAGGCAAAAGTGAAGATTTTCTACGACGGACGCGGCGTGTCGTCTGGACACGCCTTGGCGAAGCATCGGTTGTACGGCGAGTCGCGGTAGTGACCGAAGCCCGCCACGACCTCGTAGCCGGCCGACTCGTAGAGCGCGAGCGCCTCCGGCTGCATGGTGCCGGTCTCCAGGATGACGGCCTCGGCGCCGGCTGCGAAAGCAGTCGCCTCAAGGTGGGCGAGCATGCGACGGGCGACACCGAGACCGCGTGCGGAGGGCACGACATACATGCGCTTGACCTCCGCCGTCGCCCTCGTGCCGGCCACCTCGACGTCGTCGCGGCGACGCCACGCTCCGGAGACGACCGGCTCCCCGTCGAGGTAGCCGACGAAGAACGCACCCCGGGGCGGGGTGAACTCTGTGTGGTCGATCGGCGACTCGTCGCGGCTGCCGTAGCGGGCGACGTATTCCTCCTGGACGGCCTCGACCAGCAGCTGCGCAGCCGGGTGCCCAATCGTCACCTGCCGAAGATCGAGCACTCCTGGGGCCTCCCCTGAGACACAGCCACTGGTCATGTCGACATCGTATGAGAGGCTGGCACGGCTGACAGCGTCGTCAGGTCCTCCCTCCCCAGCACGTCCCGGAAGGTGTCAGAAGATGACCGACGCAATCACGATCCCAGCCGAGCTCCTCCCGGCCGACGGCCGCTTCGGCGCCGGCCCCTCCAAGATCCAGACCAGCCACCTCGACGCGCTGGCCGCGACCGGCTCGGACCTGATGGGCACCTCGCACCGCCAGGCACCGGTGAAGAACACCGTCGGCCGCGTGCGCGAGGGCCTGGCCGCACTGTTCGACCTGCCCGAGGGCTACGAGGTCGTGCTCGGCAACGGCGGTGCCACCGCCTTCTGGGACATCGCCACCTTCGGGCTGATCCGGGAGAAGAGCCAGCACCTGAGCTTCGGAGAGTTCTCGTCGAAGTTCGCCAAGGCGGCTGCCGACGCCCCGTGGCTGGCGGACCCGAGCGTGATCAAGAGCGAGCCCGGGTCGCGGCCGGTGGCAGCGGCCGAGGACGGCATCGACGCCTACGCCTGGGCGCACAACGAGACCTCCACCGCGGTGATGGCGCCGGTCATGCGCCCAGCGGGCGCAGCCGACGACGCGCTCGTGCTGGTCGATGCGACCTCCGGCGCGGGCGGCCTGCCCGTGGACCTCGATGAGGTCGACACCTACTACTTCGCGCCGCAGAAGTGCTTCGCCTCCGACGGCGGCCTCTGGATCGCGATCATGTCGCCGAAGGCGCTGGCGCGGGCCGAAGAGATCGCCGCCACCGACCGCCACATCCCGGCCTTCTTCGACCTCCCCACGGCCATCGACAACTCGGCCAAGAACCAGACCTACAACACCCCGTCGGTCGCCACCCTCTTCCTGATGGCCGAGCAGCTCGACTGGATGAACGCCCAGGGCGGTCTCGCCGGCATGGTCGAGCGCACCACGGCCTCGAGCGAGGCCCTCTACGGCTGGGCTGAGGAGACCGACTACACGACGCCGTACGTCGCAGACCCGACCCACCGCTCCCTGGTGATCGGCACCATCGACTTCGACGACGCCATCGACGCCGCCGCGATCGCCAAGGTGCTGCGGGCCAACGGGATCGTGGACACCGAGCCCTACCGCAAGCTGGGTCGCAACCAGCTGCGGATCGCGATGTACCCCGCCGTCGACCCCTCGGACGTCGAAACACTCACCGGCGCGATCGACTACGTCGTCGGCCAGCTCTGAGCCCCTGGCACTCTGCGTGTAGTTCGACTCCTAGGACACCAAGTCCAACGAGTCGAGCAATAAGGGCAAGAAGGCCTCGTCCGGGGAGAAGGCCAAGCCCGAGATGGCCTCCGGCCAAGAGAACGCCCTCCAAGCCGGGCAGAACTACATTGACATCATGCCGTTCTCGAAAGCTGGGCTCATCCAGCAGTTGTCATCGTCGGCGGGCGATGGCTACTCCAAGGCCGATGCGACTTTCGCAGCGAACAACGTGGACGTGGACTGGAACGCCGAAGCTGTCGAGGCGGCAGAGCTCTACCAAGACACGATGCCAATGTCGAAGGACGGGCTTGTCCAGCAGTTGTCGTCGCCAGCAGGCGATGAGTTCACCAAGGAGCAGGCCGTGCAAGCGGTCAACAAGGTCTACTGACCCGCAGCCATTTTCCGAACCCTCCTCCCTTCGAGGAAGGCTCGCAAGACGCGGTCCGGTCCGGCAGTAGGCGAGGACGTCGTCGCGCCGAACGGTGCGCTACTTGGCATACGTCCGCTCCAGCGCTGTCTGCGCCAGGTCCTCGGCCAGGTGATGGTCTCCCGTCAGCAGCTAGGCCGAACGGCGCAGCCTCGGCCACGCCGCCTGCGCGAACTCATCGAACTCTCGGTCTCGACCGGCCATCGGCGTCCCCCGCGTATCTGGATTGTGGTCAGTCTTCACCCATACATACGCACCACGGACCGGATCGGTCTGCCGGAGATCCAGGCAGGCCGTCTCAGCCCTCGCGCAGCAGCTTCAGCGTCGCCCGCTCGAGGGCGGTCTGGCGCTCATCTGGGGTATCGAACGTGCGTCGGGCGGCGCGACCGATCGTCCGCCCCTTCTCGTAGGCGTTGACGACGCGCGGGTCGACGTAGGCGGAGCGCGCCAGCGTCGGGGTGTTGCCGAGGAAGTCCGAGACGTCCTTCATCGCAGCAGAGACAGCCCGCTTGCGCGAGGCCTTGGTCGCACCGGGCTCGTCGGTCAGCGCCAGCGCCTCCGCCGCGAGCACGGTGGCATGCCAGGTGCGGAAGTCCTTGGCCGTCGCGTCGAGTCCGGTGGTGGTGCGGATGTAGTCGTTGACCTGCGAGGAGTCGAGGCCGCGCCACGTGCTGCCGTCCTTCCACGCCAGCAGCCGGTCCCCGCCGCCGCGGCGACGGCGCATGACGTCGAGGCCCTCGATGGTCGGTCCGTCGTCGATCTCGATGCAGTGCTCGACCCCCGACTTGCCGACGAAGCAGAAGCGGAGGCGGTCCTGGTGCTTGGTGACGTGCTCGCGCAGCAGGGTGGTCAACCCGAAGCTGCCGTTGGTGTCGGTGTAGACGTCGTTGCCGATCCGGAAGTAGCCGAGGTCGAGCAGGCGTACGGCGACGGCGCACGCCCGCTCCTGGGTCATGCCCTCGGCACCGAGATCGGTCAGCACCCGCTCGCGCGCCTTCGACATCGCCCGGCCGAAGTCGGTGATCCGCTCGAACTTCATCGCGTCCCGGCTGGCCCGCCACTGCGGGTGGTAGAGGTACTGCCGGCGGCCTGCGTCGTCGGTGCCCACCGCCTGGAGGTGACCGTGGGGATGGGGCGTGATCCACACGTCGGTCCACGCCGGCGGGATCACCAGGTCCTTGCACCGCTGCCGGTCCTCGGGCCGGAGCGGCTGGCCGGCCTCGTCCAGGTAGGTGAAGTTGCGCCCGACGCGGCGTCGACTCCAGCCGGGCTGGTCCGGGGAGGTACGGCGCAGGCGGGGCATGCCCACACGTTAGCCGCGAGCCCCTCGGCCCGACTCACCCGTGAGGGCTACCGGGGTCTGAGCGAGCGCACCAGCACGACGAGCCCACCGAGGAGGGCCACGGCGCCCACCATCCACGGCCACGCGTCCCGGTCGCGCACCTCGGTGGTGAGGTTCTCGACCGACGGCGAGGAGGCCGCCGGGTCGGGAGCAGACACCGTGGGCGTGGGGGTGGGGCTCAGCACTGCGGGGATCGCCTCCGGCAGCGCTACGCGTAGCACCGGCGCCTGCTGCCCCTCGCTGCTGACGAGGACGGCCTCGGTCGAGACCACTGCGATCCCTTCGCCCTGCTCCTGGCTGGGCAGGTCGAAGGACCCGACAGGTTCCAAGGCCGGGAACGAGTAGACCACCGCGTTCGTGTAGGTCCGGAGGATGAGGTGGTCCCCGTCGGGGAAGAACGCGCCGTCGGTGACGATGCCGGTGGTCGTCCCGACCAGCCCGAGCACGTTCGGCGCATCGTCGGCCAGCTCGGGCGGCGCTGCGTAGAGCTCGCCGCCGAAGATGCCCTTCGTTGCGACATACAGCCGACCGGTCACTGGGTGGACGAGCAGCGCCTCCGCGTCGCGCTGGCCGTCGGGATAGACGAGCTGGAAGTTCTCCTCCGACACCGTCCGGTCGCCGCGCCCTACCGGCACGCGCGTCACCTCGATCGAGTCGCGCGAGGCGGCGTTGTCCCCGATGTCGCCCACCCACACCTGTCCCGACCCGGCTGGAGCAAGCGCCTCGACATCCTGCGGTCCGTCCGCCCAGAAGGTCTCCCCGACGGTCTCCCCGGTGGACATGTCGACGGTGAAGACCCTCCCGGTGTCGCCCGAGTCGTTGGTCGTGTGCGCCAGGTTGCCCTCGACGACCAGCCCACTGGACTCGACGATCTCGGCGTCCTGGAAGCGGAAGACCTCGCGACCGTCACGATCGACCGTGGCCGCCGTGAGTCCGATGACGAAGGGCGTCACGACGGCCAGGCCCCCGAGTGCGCGCAGGAGGCGCTCAGTCACCGCGGATGCCCACGAGCTCCGCGAGCCTGGGCGTCACGGCCCACGTGGCCACCAGGTCGTCGTACTCCCGCCGGGACGCATCCTCGCTGCCACGCGAGCCGGTGCGGGTGGCCCGGAGCAAGGTGTTGCGGGGGGTGTGCTCGCTTCCTACGAACTCGACGACGTCCACGCGGTAGCCCACCAGCCGCAGGATGGTGGCGCGCAACGCGTCGGTGAGGGTGTCGGCGAAGCGCTCGCGCAGGATCCCGTGCCGGGTGAGCAGGGCGTACGGCGCAGGAGTCGCGGCCGTCCGCAGCTGGGACGCGATGTCGTGGTGGCAGCACGGCGCGGCCAGCACCAGGCTGGCGTCCCACTCCACGGCCCGCGCCAGCGCGTCGTCGGTCGCGGTGTCGCAGGCGTGGAGCGCGAGCACGACGTCGGGTGGCTCGGGCAGGACTGCCGCGTCGATCGCGCCCACCACGAAGTCGGCCTCGATCCCGAGGGTGGCCGCCACGCCCGCGTTGTGGTCCGCCGACTGCTGCTTCACGTCCACTCCGGTGACCCGCACCGGCAACCCCCGCACGTGGGTGAGGTAGCGCTGCGCGGCGAACGTCAGGTAGGCGTTGCCACAGCCCAGGTCGACGATGCGCAGAGGCTCGTCCTCCGTCGGGCGGCGCAGGTGCCCCTTGTCGAGGGCGTCGGTGATGGACGAGTCGAGCAGCCGGAGGAACTCCTCGACCTGCCGATACTTCGCTTGCCGGGTGGGCTTGATCCGCCCGTGGGCGTCGGCGATCCCCAGGGCGGCCAGGACGGGGTCGCTCTCGGCGAGCAGCCGCGGCTTCTCACGGTTGTGGCCGCGTTCGGCAGCGACCGGTTCGGCTCGCTCCGTCGTGTGGACGACAGCCTCGGGCCTCTTGGTGACCCGCAGCTGATGGGTCCGGGTCGTGGTGTCGACGTGCCAGTTGCCGAACGGCTGGCCGAGGAGTGCGTCGACTGCGCCGCCGGCCTCCTCGCCGGTCGCGAAGTTCGCGGTGTGGGCCTGGGTCTCGTCGAAGGACGTGAGCTGCAGGTGGCGGCCCGCCTTCAGGTCGACGTAGCGCAGCTCGACGCGGCGCACCTCGCGACTCCCGACCCGAGGCACGGGCAGGCCCTTGCGGCGACCGGAGGCGACCGCCCGCACGAGGGTCTCGGGGTCGAGGAGCAGGGCCCGGGTCCGGGCCAACGCGTCGGCGAGCGACTCGGTGGCCATCAGACGAACTGGGCGATAACGACGATCAGGATGAGAGCTCCCAACGCGACCGGGATGATGAGGCGGCGGTGACGGGGATTCACCTGATCATCCTACGGGCGTCACCAGTGCTCCATCGATCCGCGGAAGACGCCGGCGAGGTCCTCAGCCGTCACAGCGCGCGGCGCGGTGGCGAGCAGACGCTGCTGCTTGAGCGATCCGTCGACCAGGTCGTCGATGTCACGGGCGAGATAGCCGACCTCCGCGAGCCCGTTGGGGATGCCGATGTCGCGCATCAACGACCGCAGCACCGAGGGCAGGTCGTCCGGACCGGCGTTCCCGCCCTCGCCACCGAGCAGCGACGCCGCTCGCAGATGGCGCTCGGGGGCGGCTTCGAAGGTCAGGGCGAACGCTGCCGGTGCGGTCAGCGAGACCGCCATGCCATGAGGCACGATCGGATCGCCCTGGGGATATCCCTCGGGTCGGTAGTCGCGCACGCGACCGGCGATCGGGTAGGCGTTGGCGTGCGGGATGTGGACCCCTGCGTTGCCGAAGCCCAGCCCGGCGAAGGTGGCCGCCAGTGCCATCTGCTCGCGGGCCTCGGTGTCGTCGCCGTCGCGCACGGCGGTGCGGAAGGCCCCGGCCAGCAGCGAGAGTGACTTCTCCGCCCACATGTCAGCGATGGGGTTGGCGCCGCAGTAGGGCACCCGCTGCTCAGGAGTCTTGGCGTCGAAGTCGGCGAACCACCGCGCGGTGTAGCTCTCGAGCGCGTGGCACAAGATGTCCATGCCGCAGCTGGCGGTCACCATCGACGGCTGGCTCATGGTCAGGTCGGGGTCGACCACGGCGAGGGTCGGGCGGAGCCGGGCATGGCTGATGCCGGTCTTCACCTTGAGCGCAAGGACGTCGAGGACGCAGATGGTCGTGGACTCCGAGCCGGTGCCCGTCGTCGTCGGCACGGCTACCATGGGCAGCAGCGCCGCTGACGGGGCACGGCCGCCCCCCACCGGTGCGTTGACGTAGTCGAGCAGGGACCCTTCGTTGGTCACCAGGAGGTTGACCGCCTTGGCCGTGTCGATGGCGGAGCCTCCGCCAATCGCCACGACGGCGTCCCACGGTCCCTGCTCACGGGCGAACGCGACAGCGTCCTCCAGCGACTCATCGGTGGGTTCGACCCGGCTGCGGTCGTAGGTCGTGACGTCGAAGCCACGCGCCGCGACCTGCTCGGCGATCCGGCCCGGGTGGCCGGTCGCAGCCACCCCCGGATCCGTCACGACCAGCACCCGCGGACGGCTGGTTCCTCCGGTGAGCTGCTGCAGGTCGAAGCCGATCTCCGCGGAGGCTCCGCGGCCGAACTTCAGTCCCGGAGCCGCATAGGTGAAGACGGTTTCGGCCACAGGTTCAGCCTATCCGCAGTCGGGATCCTCGCCGCGTGCACCGTTGGTGCACAGAGCACCCACAAGGCACCAAACCCCCGGTTTCCACCGATGCGGTCTGCCTACTCTTTGGACATCTCGGGGCGAAGTTTTCGCATCAATCGAGAACCCCCCACCCCCACGGAGCGAACCATGAGCATCACAGGATCCCGGTCATGACCGGCGGAGTACGTGTCGCCGCCGGTGTCGCCGCTGTCGCACTGGTCATGACGGCCCTCGGCATCGCGTCCCCCACCTCTGCGGACGCCGAACGACCCACTGTCCGTCCCGAGATCACGGCTCAGATCAACCGCTGACCAAACCCCAGGGCGTGATGGACGAGCTCCAGCACCGAGACCTTCCCGGACTCGATGTCGTCGAGCTCCACCCAGGCCACCGCGTCCGTCGTCCCGTCGACCTCCACGACCTCGGGCTCGGCATCCGGAGCGACCGTGGCGGCGAACAGCAGGTGGACGCCGTGGAAGTCCTCCACGCGGCCACTCGGCGCCGTACCTGAGAAGTGCGTGTCGTGCACACCCAGGAGCGCGCCGACCTCGCACGCGATACCGCACTCCTCGGTCACCTCCCGGGCCAGCGCGGTCGCCGGCGGCTCTCCGTGGTCGATGCCACCGCCGGGCAGGGTCCAGGAGCCGGCATGGTGCGCCTGCTTCGACAGGCGGGTCAGCAGCACGGCCGAGCCGCGGCGGACGAGGGCGTACGCCGCCACCCGCTGGAGCTGGAACGGCGCATGCTCGGCCAGCGCCTCCTCGACCATCGCCACGACGGGAACGGTGCCGTCGAGCACCGACGCCAGCGGCCGCCACGCCGCTTCCATCGTGGAGCCGTCCACCTCCACCACCCGCGGGGCAGGTGCATCCGCCGGCACCCACGCGTCGTAGACGATGCGCAGGGCGTGGAAGTCGGTCATCACGCCGTCGCGCGAGGCCCGCGGCAGGTGGGCTGAGTAGACGCGAGCGGTGGTGCCCACCGTCGCCGTGAGGCCGGTCTCCTCGCCAATCTCGCGGACGAGGGCGTCGCGCGGATCCTCCCCGTGGTCGAGGCCGCCGCCGGGCAGCGTCCACAGCTCATGGCGACTGATCCGGGGCGCCAACCGGCACAGCAGCACCTCAGGCTCGTCGCGCACCCGCATGATGACGGCGTACGCCGCCACGCGCTGTCGTCTCGGTAGGGATGCCATGGCCCCCAACCCTGCCATGTCACCCATGGGTTGTCGTAGCGTGACACCCGTGGCAGGAGGCGAACGGGACCCGTGGCTCGACAACACCAAGATGGTGCTTGTCACCCTCGTCGTGGTCGGCCACTCCTGGGCACTGCTCCCCGACACCCACTTCAGCAACTGGGCCTACGACTTCCTCTACTTCTGGCACGTCCCGGCGTTCGTCTTCATCAGCGGCTACCTCTCGACCTCGTTCGAGTGGACGCGGCGCCACTTCAAGGCGCTGCTCTACGTCTTGGTGATCCCCTACCTGGTCTTTGAGCCGGCGCTGTACTACTACCGGCTCAGCCTCGGGGAGGACGTGGGGTGGGTGCTCTACCTCCAGCCCCACTGGACGATGTGGTATCTCCCCGCGCTGTTCTGCTGGCGGCTGATGACCCCGGTCCTGAAGCGCCACTGGCTCTTCCTGCCCCTGTCGGTCGTCATCAGCCTGGCGGCCGGCCTGTGGGACCCGGAGTGGCTCGGGTTGCCGCGCATCCTCGGCCTGTTGCCGTTCTTCGTCCTCGGGCTCCACCTGAAGCCGCGCCATCTCCACCGGCTCGACGACCCGTGGGTCAAGGTCGCCTCGCTCGGCACCCTGGCCCTGATTGCCTTTCTGTCCCGCGGCCTCGACGACTGGGCGCGCACCGCCTTCCTGCTCTACGACGCCGGCTACGAGGGCATCGCCTCCGACGTGGCCTACGCCGCCCAGACCAGGTTGTCGGTGATGGCGATCGGGCTGGTCGGCGCGTTCGCCGTGATGGCGCTGATCCCCCGCCGTGGCAGCTGGTTCACCGCGATGGGCGCCGCGACGATGAACGTCTACCTGCTCCACGGCTTCGTCATCAAGACCGCCGAGCTGCGCGGATTCAAGGAGTGGAGCGCCGATCGTCCCTACCTCGCGCTGCTGATCACGACTCTCGGCTCGATCGTCCTCGCGCTCGCCCTCGCGAGCCCGTGGTCCCGTCGCTACCTGTCGTGGCTGGTCAATCCCCTCGGCACGTGGGAGTCGCGTCACAAGGGCCGAGGTCGTGGGGTGCCCCGCACGTCGGTCCCCACGCAGGCCGCACCGCCGATCGTGGAACAGAGTCCAGCTCACGCGCCTCGTGCCGCGACGGTGCCGCCCCTCCCAGGTGGGCCGGATGCCACGGCGCCCACTCCCCCGGACGCGGCCGGTGGTGCGGCAGACCCTGCACCTCCTCCAGCAGCTCCGTAAGGCGGGCGCCGAGAGTCCGAGTCGCTTCGCTGAGGTCGTCCGCGGGCCCGACCGCCATGGGCTCCCCGAAGGACACGTCGACGCGGCGCCCCCGGGTCAGGTCCGGACGCCGGCTCACGCTGTAGATCCGCTGGCTGCCCCAGATCGCCACGGGGATGACCGGCACCTGCGTCTCGCGCGCGAGGGCCGCCGTACCCCTCATCAACGAGCGCACCGTGAAGGAGTGGGAGACGCCCGCCTCGGGGAAGACGCACACCGCCTCGCCCTCGCGGAGCAGCCGTCTCGCCTTGAGGTATGCCGCAGCGGGAGCCTCGCGGTCGACGGGGATGTGCTGCATGCGGTCCATCGGTCGCACCAGCAGGCGCTGGTGCCAGACGTCGTGGCGGCACATGAACCGCAGGTAGCGACCGCGCTCCACGGCCGCCTCCTCCAGGAAGAGGAAATCCGGATAGGACACGTGGGTCGCGGCGAGCAGGACGGGTCCGTCGGTCGGCACGTGCTCGAGCCCAGTGTCGCGCACCTCGATGGCCAGGCTCCTGAGCGCGAGGCGGCCGAGTGAGTTGACCAGGCGATACCAGTTCTCCGTCATCGGGGAAGGCTGGCCCTCAGGCGAACGGTGGACGGGCGTCGCGCGCGATGGATCGGCGGCCGGCCCAGCGCCATACGCGGGCAGCGCGGTCGCGGTCCGCGTCGTCCACGAGGTTGCCCATCCACCGCAGGGCCAGCGTCATCAACCAGTCCGACCGCATCCCGGCCGGACCGAGCGCGGCGACGACCTGCGGGACCGTGGCGACACCGGCGAGCCGGCGGGCGATGGAGAAGGACTCGCCGTAGTGCTCGCGCAGGACCTGGGGCCACGCGGTGCCGAGTGTTCCCCCCGCCGCCATGATCTCGGCGACGAAGCGTCCGGTCTCCAGGCCGTAGTCGATGCCCTCACCATTGAGCGGGTTGACACAAGCGGCTGCGTCGCCGATGAGGGCCCAGTTGTCGCCGGCGACTCCTGACACGGCCCCACCCATCGGCAGCAGCGCCGACGTCGGCATGCGCAGGGGTCCGGTCAACTGGAATTCGTCGCGTCGCTGGGCGGCGTAGAAGCTCATCAACGGCTTGACCGCGATCTTGGCGGGGCGCTTCGACGTGGCGAGGGTGCCGACGCCGACGTTGACCTCGCCGGTGCCGAGCGGGAAGATCCAGCCGTAGCCGCTGAGGATCTCGCCGTCCTCACCGCGCAGCTCGAGGTGGGAGCTGATCCAGGGGTCGTCCGACATCCCCGAGGTGACGTAGGCCCTGCCGGCGACGCCGTAGACCGTGTCGCGGTGCCACTCCCGACCCAGCAGCTTGCCCAGCGGTGACCGGACGCCGTCCGCCACCACCAGTCGGCTGCACTCGATCTCGAACGACTCGTCACCCGAGGTGAACTCGACCGCGGCCACGCGTGCGCCGTCCATGCGTACGCCGACAGCACGAGCACCCTCCAGCGCGAGCGCGCCGCTCTTGATCGCGATGGTGCGCAGGTGGTCGTCGAGCTCCGTACGCGCCACCGCGGAGCCCCACGAGGGCAGGTCGTTGTCCGGCAGCGTCGGCCACGGCAGCAGCAGCGTCTGCCCGAAGCCGTGCGCCCGGAGTCCGTGGTTGACCGTGTGCGCGCGCAGCCAGTCCTCGAGGCCGAGGCGCATGAGCTCCCCGATCGCGCGCGGCGTCAGGCCGTCACCGCAGGTCTTGTCGCGCGGGAAGACCTGCGCGTCGACGAGCAACGTGTCCAGCCCGGCACGAGCGCACCACGCTGCGGCCGCTGAGCCCGCCGGGCCAGCGCCCACGACAAGGACGTCGGTCGAGGTCGGTCGGGTCACTCGCTGATTCTCTCAGTCGGTGCCTGAGGGGCACGAATCCATAGTCGTCGGTGGGGAATGACGAAGCCCCGGCCCCACCGAGGTGGGACCGGGGCCAACGACTGGATGGCTCAGTTCTGGTAGGAACCGAAGTCGAAGTCGTCGAGGGCTACGGCCTGGCCACTGGTGCCGAAGTCGTAGTCGTAGGAGTCGTAACCGGTGACGGTGTACGCCGCAGCGCGGGCCTCCTCGGTGGGCTCCACCCGGATGCTGCGGTAGCGCTCGAGGCCGGTTCCGGCCGGGATGATCTTACCGATGATGACGTTCTCCTTCAGACCGCGCAGCGAGTCCGAGCGGCCGTTGATGGCAGCGTCGGTGAGCACTCGGGTCGTCTCCTGGAAGGAGGCGGCCGAGAGCCACGACTCGGTGGCGAGCGAGGCCTTGGTGATGCCCATCAGCACGGGCCGACCCGAGGCGGGCTGGGTGCCCTCGGAGACCACACGACGGTTCTCCTCCTCGAAGCGGACCCGCTCGACCAGGTCGGACGGCAGCAGGTTGGTGTCACCCGACTCGATCACCGTGATCCGGCGCAGCATCTGCCGCACGATGATCTCGATGTGCTTGTCGTGGATCGACACACCCTGCGAGCGGTACACGTTCTGCACCTCGTCCACCAGGTGCTCCTGGGCCTTGCGAACACCCAGGATGCGCAGGACGTCCTGCGGGTCGGGGGTACCAGACGTCAGGTGGTGACCCACCTCGATGTGCTGGCCGTCCTCGACGTTGAGACGCGAACGC